>DATBBI010000294.1:0-10055 GCA_036271115.1 Trebonia sp. | reverse complement strand
GCCGGGTCGGCGAACCGGTGCAGCCCCTCGCCGCTGCGCGAGTAGGCGCACTCGGCGTCGACCACGAGCTCGTTGCTCGCGGCGAGCCCGGTGAGCGCGATCCGCTCGCCGTCGAACGCGTCGGGGCTCACCGGCGCTCCGTTCAGCGTGATCGCGTGGACTTCCGGTGCCACGAGGTTGATGAAGGTGCCGGCACCCGGTCGCGCGCAGTCAAAAAGAACCTTCGATTCAGAACGGAAGGTTGCTTCGCCCCCGGTCACGTCCAGCTGCACCTGGTAGGAGCCGACGCTGATCAGCTCTGAGCGCTGCCGTGCCTCGTCACGCGTGAGGTTGTCTGCCACCAGGTGGTCCCTTCATGATCGATGAACGATTATGTGATCTTCGCACGGCGTGCAGCAGATCCGCCCCTGGCCTCGCCTAGCGTGTTTCAGAGCATATTACACCGAGTGCCTGATTCGTCATCGGTTGTGACTGCACTTTGCGGCGGGCCGCGCCGTCTAGTGTCGGGGTTTCTGGCAGAGTTGCGCTGTGCGGGTATATCTCGGATCTGACCACGCCGGCTTCGAGCTCAAGGGGCGCCTGATCGCCTGGCTGCGCGAGGCGGGGCATGAGCCTGTCGACTGCGGTCCGGAGACCTACGTGCCGGACGATGACTACCCCGTGTACGTGATGCGCGCGGCACGTGCCGTCGCCGGCAACCCGGGCAGCCTGGGCATCGTCATTGGCGGATCCGGCAACGGCGAGCAGATCGCCTCGAACAAGATCCCCGGTATCCGGGCCGCGCTGGCCTGGACGACAGAGACCGCCCAGCTCGCCAGGCAGCACAACGACGCCAACGTGCTCGGCCTTGGCGGGCGGATGTACAGCGACGACGATGCGCTGGAGTTCGCGAAGGTCTTCGTGGCGACCCCGTTCTCTGGGGAGCCGCGGCACGCCAGGCGGCTGGCTATGATCGCGGACTTCGAGAAGTCCGGCGAGCTCCCGCCGGTGCCTGGGGGACCCGGTCCGGGATAGCGGCCGCGCGACCGTCAGCGTGCCCGCGGCCGCCTCCTGCGACGGCCGCGTGGCTGCGCCTCCTCGGGCGCCGCGTCGCGCCGTGCGGCGCGCGCTTCCTCACTCGCCGCCGCCCGCGGTTCTTCCCTGGCCGCTGCCTCGGCCAGCTGCTCAGGCCGGGGCCGCGACACGTCCCTGGCCCGCATGGCGGCGCTCAGCGTGATCTTCATGCTCACCACGGAATCTAGCTTGCCCTAGCCGCGCGGGAAGATGCACGCCGGGCCAGGTCAGCTGGCAGTGAACTCGTCCTTAGTAACCGGACGGATCGGCTCCAGGTCTGCCATGATGGACTTCGATCCAGCTCACCCCGGTAACGCCAGTCGATTTCGGCAGCCGGGCAGTACGGCGGGGAGAAGGAGCGTAGCAGCGCGTGCGAACGCAACGATCTGCGGATAACCTGCCCGCGTCATGACTGTGTCCACGCCCCTTTCCGCAGTGCGCGCGCTACCGCGCGCCGTGCGTTCCGCGGGCGGGCGCGCGTGGTATCAGGTCAGGCAGCAGTTCATCACCAGGAACCGGCGGGTCGCGGCCGGGCTGACCGTGGTCGCGGTCGTGATCGCGATCGCCGCGGTGCACGTGTCCGCGTGGTGGTTCTCGCCCGGCGTGCTGATCTTGCCGATCCTGTGCGGCGGGATGCTGCTGTGGCCCAGGGCGCTGCGGATCCTGTTCGTCGTGGTGGCGGCCGGCCTCGCCTACGACGTGTTCGAGGGCAAGGCGGGGGCGGGCATCGTCGCGACCATCGCGTTGACCGCGGTCTTCGCGGACATCCTCGCCAATACCAGGGGGAAGCTGGGCACCCGCGGGCTGCGCGCGGACCGGATGATGATCGAGCTGCGGGACCGCATCCGAGCGCAGGGCACGCTGCCGGACCTCGGTGACGGCTGGGGGTCGGCCGTGGTGCTGAGGCCCGCGGGCGGCTCGTCGTTCGGCGGGGACTTCGTGGTCTCCTACAGCGACGGCAAGACCCTGGAAGTGGCGGTCGTCGACGTGTCGGGCAAGGGGATGGACGCGGCCACCAGGGCGCTGCTGCTTTCCGGGGCGTTCGGCGGCATGCTCGGCTCGGTATCCAGGGAGCAGTTCCTGCCCGCGTGCAACGCCTACCTGCGGCGCGGCAAGGCCCCCGAGGGATTCGTCACCGCGGTCCACCTGGCGGTCGACCTGGCCTCCGGAGAGTACACGCTCGCCTCGGCGGGGCACCCGCCCGCCGTCCGCTTCGACGCCAACACGGGCCAGTGGCGGGTCAGCAGCGCACGCGGCATCGTGCTCGGCGTAGTCCCTGACCTGGCCGGCGCCCCCGACATCCCCGACGAGGGCGTGCTCCGCCGCGGCGACGCGATCATGCTCTACACCGACGGGCTGGTAGAGGCCCCGCGCCAGGACATCGACGAGGGCATCGAGCGACTGCTCGGCGAGGCCGAGCGCCTGGTGGTGACCGGCTTCCAGCGCGGCGCCCCGGAACTGGTCACCACCATGCAGCGCGCCATCGGGAGCTCCGACGACTGCGCCCTCGTCGTCATCTGGCGCTCGTAGGGCTTTCTCATGGTTGCCATCACGCGGCTGCCGCGCTCGCCTGGCCGAGCAGGCCGTTGGCGGCGTTGATCAGTCCACCGGACGAACCCGCGCTCGCGGCGGCGGCCGGCGACTGGGCGCCGCCGAACTCCGCGCCGTACAGCACGGCCTTGAGCTGGGCGACGATCGAGTCCCTGGCGTTGCCGAGCCCGGTCAGCGTGTTCTCGATGTTGGTGTATGTCGCGTCGCCAGGCGAGGAGCTGGCCAGCGCCTTGGTGGACGCCGCGAGCGTCGACAGGCCGAACTGGCCCACCGCCGCGTTGAGCTGCGTGTACACGTCGCCGAGCTGGACCAGCGCCTGGTAGTGCTCCCGGACGGCCGGCGGCAGCGCGCCGGGGTCGGCGACCTCGATGAGCACCCGGCCGCCGGGCGTGTAGTCGTCATGCAGGCCGAGCAGCTCCATCATCGTCGGCTGGATGTCGGTGTGATCGGACCACAGCCAGTTGTTCACGCCCTGGCGCTGCACGTCGGGGCCGACCAGGCCGAGCCAGGTGGTATTGATCTCCGGCGCCACGTCGCCGTGGTTCCACGCGTCGCCGCCGGACGGCTCGCAGACGAGCGCCGTCGTGGCGCAGGACGACGGCAGGCTGCTATCGAGCCAGAAGTCGGGGTTGGCGAACAGCGCGTCGGTGGCGGTCCGTTTCGGGTCGCCGGTGATCATGTGCAGCAGCTTCATCTCCACCGGGTCGGCCTGGTAGTTGATGAGCGGCACCGTCTTTCCCGTCGCCAGGTCGGAGGCTGTCAGCGTCGCAGCGGTCCGCTCCAGGGTGCGCACCGGCGCGCTGGTCCGGCCCGGCTGGCCGTGCACGTAGACGATCGGCGCGGAGTCGGCCTGGACGTCGAACGGGGTGGCGACGCCCTTGGCGGCGAGCATGCCCGTCAGGTTCCCGTCCACCTCGCCGACGGTCTTGTAGGTGCAGAGGATGCGCACGCCGTTGCAGTTCGCCGGGCTTGGCGGCCCGCCGACAAAGTGGTCGCCCTCGTCCGCGGTGACCACGAACAGCGTGTTGGCCTTGCTGATACCCGCCTTGGCGAGGTCAGCGAAGAAGGTGCCGAACGCCGCGTTCTCCTGCTTCAGCTGCGACTCGTCCGTCGCCGAGCCGGAGCCGAGGCCGGCCCCCGTGGTCCACGAGTCGTGCACGTCGGACAGGTACGTGAAGGTGACGGGAACGCCGTGGGTCTGCATGTCGAGGGTGTACGCCAGCGAGTTCGTGCCGATCATGCCGTCGTAGCCGGGGAACCCGATGTCACCGGAGGAGTCCTTGATCACCTGGCCGTTCAGGTTCTTCACTGGCCCGGAGGGCGACAGCAGCGGGTCGATGTAATTGGCGCCGAACAGCGCACGGTACCCCGTGTACCCGCCGGGCTCGTCGGGCAGCAGGTCGGCCACCGAGTGGTGGTCCGCGCACACCGCGGACCCGAGGGCGCAGTGCACGGACAGGCCCTCGTAGTCGGCCGACGCCTTGTTCTGGTTGGCGCCCTCGGCCTCCTTGGCGTCCGGCGAGTTCGCGCCGAACACCAGCGGCACGTCCGGCGTGGTGTTCTCCAGCTCGGTGTTGGCGGCGGCCACGGAGCCCACGTCACAGCCTGCCCTGGTGTAGGACACCCACGGCGCCGGCGGGGTCTTGCCGTTCTGCCCGACCAGCGTGGTCGTCGAGTCGCCCGCCGGGGCGCCGGCGGGTGTGTCGTAGTCGACGACCGGGTCTTCCCAGTAGGCGAAGGAGCCCGCGGTGTCGGTGGAGCCGTTCGCCGCTCCGGTGTAGTACCGGTACTCGTTGGCGATCGCGTCGCCCTGGTCGCTGCCGTACAGCCCGGACTCCGACGTCACGATGTCGTCGGCGGTGTGCGCGATCAGCGGCGTGTGCTCGTGGGAGACCAGCGTCCCGTTCCCCGTGATGAAGTTCACCAGGTTGGGCATCTGCTCGAGGTCGCTGGGCACGTTCGGGTTGTCGCGGGTGTAGTGCACGTTGTCGAACTGCAAGTAGATGACGTGCTTGATCGCGCCGCCGTCAAGCGAGCAGGCGCTCGCCGTCGGCGCAGTCGCCGCGGCCGGGCGCGCGGGAGCCGCGTTCGCGGCCGTCGCGGCAACACCGGCGGTGACCATGCCGAGCGTGAGGATGCCGCCGGCCAGCGCGGCGAGCGATATGCGGGAGCGTGCTTTCAGGACTCGAGGTACGCGCATTTCGAGGATGCCTCCACCGCGTCAGGACCCGTCCCGGGCGCGGGTCCGGCGAGGCAACCGTAAGCGAACAGATCCAGACATAGGCAGACCAATCCCTAACAACACCTGAAAACAACGTGAACACAGACTGAGCGCCCACTGGGCGCCCCGGGCCGGCCGCAAGCTATCTCAGGGCGCGGTATACGGCGCGCGGTCACCACAGTACGGCGAGTCAGAATGTTTCCGGGATGTGTCTTGTTCGCAATTTTCCGGCGACACGTTGAAGTGACGGGAAAATCAGTCAGTTCGGGATGCGCGAACCCACTTCCGGCGTTAGCCGACACCCCTTCCAGTCGTCGGCTAAGCCCATCGGGCCGATCTGAAGAATCAAGTCTCCCCAGGTCACTGTAGGTGTTGCCGTGCTTGCGCGCATTCCCTAGCATATGTGCATTGGCTGATGCAAACTAAATAGACTCGCAATGCGTGACCACCAGTGACGGCAGCCGGAGTTTAGCTGACATAGCCGTCACACTTCTCCGACATCGACGTCAGGTGACGCATGCGTCATTGTTTGCAATTACTTCTAACCTGTGGGGAAATAGACGGGTGGCTGGCGGAGGAACGACAGGCCGAGCGGGGACGGGCGGCCTAGACGAGGAGGTGGCGGCGCCCGAAGCGGAGACGCCCGCGCCCGGCATGGCGGTCGCGGCCGAGGTCTCGCTTGCGGTCGCGGCGAAGGCTTCCGGGGAGAACTTCCCGGTGGCCCTCCGCGTGCTGCCAGCCCGCTGGCGGGCGAACCTCACCGCGCTGTACGGCTTCGCCCGGCTCACCGACGACCTCGGCGACGAGCCGCTGCCCGGCATGCCCGCCGGCGCGACCGAGGAGACGATCACCGCCACCCGCCTCAGGCTCCTCGACGACCTGCAGGCGGACGTCACCGCGATCTACGACGGCGGCGAGCCGTCCCTCGACGCCATCAAGGCCCTGCAGAAGACCGTCGAGGAGTGCGGCATCCCGCGCCAGCCGTTCGACGACCTCATCCAGGCCAACCGCCAGGACCAGCTCGTCGAGCGCTACGAGACCTACGACGACCTGGCGAAGTACTGCGAGCTGTCCGCGAACCCGGTCGGCCAGGTTGTGCTCTACATCATGGGCGCAGCGACACCCGAGCGGCTGCGCCTGTCGGATAGCATCTGCACTGCCCTGCAGCTCGTCGAGCACTGGCAGGACGTGGCCGAGGACCTGCGCAACGGCAGGATTTACCTGCCGGGGGAAGACCTCGAGCGCTTCGGCGTCACCGAGGCCGACCTGGCGCGGCCTACCGCGGGCCCGAACGTGGTCACGCTCATGACGTTCGAGGTGAACCGCGCGGCGGAGCTGCTCGGCGAGGGCGCGCCGCTGGTCGGCACGCTTCATGGCGCCGCGCGGCTCGCGATCGCCGGTTACCTGGCCGGCGGCCGCGCCGCGCTGCGGGCGATCAGGCAGGCCGGCTACGACGTGCTGCGGACGACGCCGAAGCCGGGCAAGGCAGCGACGCTGGCGAACATGGCCGGCAGCTACGTCAGGGGGAGGTGAACGTGGACGCGGACGAGGCGTATGCCGCGTGCGAAAGGATCACCTGGGAGCAGGCCAGGAACTTCGCCTACGGCATCCGGCTGCTGCCGCCGCCCAAGCGGCGCGCGCTCGCCGCGGTCTATGCGTTCGCCAGGCGGATCGACGACATCGGCGACGGTGACCTGCCCGCCGCCGACAAGACGGCGCGGCTCGAAGCCGCGCGCGTCCAGGTGCGGGCGCTGGCCGCCGGGGAGAACCCGGACGGCGGCGACCCGGTGCTCGTCGCGCTGACCGACGCGGGACCCCGGTTCGGGGTGCCGCTCGCCGCGTTCGGCGAGCTGATCGACGGCTGCCTCGCCGACGTGAACGGCGCCAGCTACAAGACGTTCGACGACCTGCTCTGGTACTGCCGGTGCGTGGCGGGCTCGATCGGCCGGCTGTCGCTTGGCGTGTACGGCGCGACCCAGCCGGAGAAGCAGGCCAAGATGGCCGACGACCTCGGCGTCGCGCTGCAGCTCACCAACATCCTGCGGGACGTCCGCGAGGACTACCAGAACGGCCGCGTTTACCTCCCCGAGGAGGACCTGGACAAGTTCGGCATCGAGTTCGCCCCGTTCGGCCAGCCGGAGCCGTTCCCCGACACCGCGATGCAGGCGAGGTTCGCCAGCCTGGTGGAGTTCGAGGCGTCCCGCGCCAGGGAGTGGTATGCCTCGGGGATGCGGCTGCTCGCCACCATCGACCGCCGCAGCGCGGCGTGCACCGGGGCAATGGCCGGCATTTACCGCCGCCTCCTCGAGCGCATCGCCAGCCAGCCGAGCGCCGTGCTCGAAGGCAGGATGTCGCTCCCCGGCGGGGAGAAGGCCCTGGTCGCGGCCCAGGCACTGGCCGGCGTGGACCGGTGGAAGTACCGCAACGGAGCCGCCGAATGAAAGCGGTAATCGTCGGCGGCGGCCTGGCCGGCATCACGGCCGCCGTAGCGCTCGCCCAGGCCGGCGCGGACGTCACGCTGCTCGAGGCCAAGCCGCGGCTCGGCGGCGCCACGATGTCGTTCACCAGGGACGACCTGGTGATCGACACCGGCCAGCACGTGTTCCTGCGGTGCTGTACCGCCTACCGCGGCCTGCTCGACCGGCTCGGCATGGGCGCGCACGCCCCGCTGCAGCCCCGCTTCGACGTGACCGTGGTCTCCCCGCAGCGCCGCGCGCGGCTGAAGAGGGGTCGCGTCCCCGCGCCGCTGCACATGCTGCCGGCTCTCCTCCGGTATCCGTTCCTGAGTTATCCCGAACGTACGCGGCTTTCTCGCGCGGCTCTGGGCTTCCGCCGCCTGAAGCTGGCCGACCCGGCGACCGACGAGCAGCGGCTTGGCGACTGGCTCGCGGCCCGCGGGCAGGACGAGCGCACCCGGCGCACGCTGTGGGACCTGTTCTTCATCTCCACGCTGAACGTCCCCGGCGACGACGGCTCGCTGGCGCTCGCCGGCAAGGTGGCGCAGACCGGCCTGCTCGGTGACGCGGACGCCGCCGACATCGGCGTGCCCGCCCTGTCGCTCGGCGAGCTGCACGGCGCCGCGGCGGAACGGCTGCTCGGCAAGCTGGGCGCCACCGTCCGGCTGAACACCAAGGTCGCCGCCATCGAGGCGAAGGGCCCGAACGAGTTCGCCGTCCAGATCGGCCGCACCGCGGAAGGCGAGGACATCCTCTCCGCCGACACCGTGGTCATCGCGGTGCCGCACGAGGCGGCCGCGCGGCTGATCCCGCGCGGGGCGCTGCCCGCCGAGACGGTGGACGGCTGGGCCGGGCTCGGCGCCGCGCCGATCGTGAACGTGCACGTGATCTACGACAGGAAGGTCATGGACGTGCCGTTCGCGGCCGCGGTCGACTCGCCGGTGCAGTGGGTGTTCGACCGCACCCGGATATCCGGGATGCACGCCCGCGGCGACGACGGGCAGTACCTGGCGATCTCGCTGTCGGCGGCGGACGAGTACGTGGACGTCCCCGCGGCGGCGCTGCGCGAGCAGTTCGTGCCCGCGCTCGCGGAGCTGTTCCCCGCGGCGCGCGAGGCGACGGTGACGGAGTTCTTCGTCACCAGGGAGCGCCGGGCCACGTTCCGCCAGGTGCCGGGGACGGCCCGGTTGCGCCCGCAGGCCGCGACCGATCTCCCCGGCCTGGTGCTCGCCGGCTCGTGGACCGACACGGGCTGGCCCGACACGATGGAGGGCGCCGTCCGCAGCGGTCTCAGCGCGGTCATCGCCCTCCACGAGCAGGCTGACAACGAGGATGCAGTGAGCGAATTGACCAACGAACAAGTGAACTCAGTTGACTCCGTGAGGGAGGTGCGCTCGTGACGGTCGTAATGCCCGCAGGCGTCGCCGTGGCGCGTGACCTGGTCGGTCCGGCGACGGAAGCCGCGCTCAGCCGGCTGAGCCCGGGCGTGCGCCGGGTCGCCGCCTACCACTACGGACTCGCCGACGCCGACGGCAGCCCCGTCCGCGTCAGCAGCGGCAAGGCGCTGCGTCCCGCACTCGCCCTGCTGTCGGCCCGCGCCGCGGGCGCCGCCCCTGAGCGCGGCGTCACCCCGGCGGTCGCGGTGGAGCTCGTGCACAACTTCTCGCTGCTGCACGACGACATCATGGACGGCGACACCGAGCGGCGGCACCGGCCGACCGCGTGGACGGTGTTCGGGGTCGGCGCGGCGATCCTCGCCGGCGACGCGCTGCTGGCGCTCGCCAACGACATGCTGCTCGAGGACATGGCGCCGGGCGGCCCGTGGGCGGCGCGCTGCCTGTCCACCGCGGTGCAGCGGCTGATCGCCGGCCAGGGCGAAGACCTGGCGTTCGAGAAGCGCGACGACGTGACGCTCGACGAGTGCCTGGAGATGGCGGGCGACAAGACGGCCGCGCTGATGGCCTGCGCCTGCACGATCGGCGCGGTGCACGTGGGCGCGCCGCCGGAGATGGCCATGGGCCTGGCCGAGTTCGGCGGGCACGTCGGCCTGGCGTTCCAGCTCACCGACGACCTGCTCGGCATCTGGGGCGCCCCCGAGGTGACGGGCAAGCCGGTCCGCGCCGACCTGCGGGCCCGCAAGAAGTCGCTGCCCGTGGTGGCGGCGCTGACCAGCGGCACCGCGGCGGCCACCGAGCTGGCCGGGATCCTGGCCAGCGAGGGCGAGCTCACCGAGGAGGACCTGATCCATGCCGCCGACCTCGTGGTCGCGGCCGGCGGCAGGCAGTGGGCCGAGCAAGAGGCCGACGCCCGGCTGGCCGCCGCCGCCGCGAGCCTGGACAGCGCCGGCATCCCGGCCGACGTCCGGGCCGAGTTCATCGCGATCGCCGAGTTCATCACCGCGAGGCAGTGGTAGCCCGATGGCATCCCTAGCCGGCCGGGCACCGACGCGGGGCACGGAGGCCCGCATAGGCGCCCCGAAGCCGGACCCGATCGGAGAGCTCCAGGAGGTCGCGGCCGCCACGCTCGAGCGCGCCCGCGACCACCTCCTGGGCCTCCAGGACCCCAGCGGTTACTGGATCGGCGAGCTCGAGACGAACGTCACCATGGACGCCGAGGACGTCCTGCTGCGCCACTTTCTCGGCATCCTCACCGAAGCCGACCTCAAGGAGACCGCGGGCTGGATTCGCTCCCAGCAGCGCGAAGACGGCACCTGGGCCAACTTCTACGGCGGCCCCGGCGACCTGTCCACCACGGTCGAGGCGTACGTCGCGCTG
>DATBBI010000293.1:0-18324 GCA_036271115.1 Trebonia sp. | reverse complement strand
GGGGTGGGGGCTTCCGCAGGGCCAGCACGGCCGCATCCTCGTCGGCCCCGACCTGCGGGTCAAGGGCAGCGACCGGATCTTCGCGGCCGGCGACATCGCGATCGAGCCTGACGATCCGTCGCCGCAGCTCGCGCAGCCCGCGCTGCAGGAGGGCAGGCACGTCGCCCGGCAGATCACCCGGCTGCTGGGCGGCGAGCAGACCGAGCCGTTCAAGTACCACGACAAGGGGACCATGGCCACGATCGGCCGTAGTTCTGCCGTCGTGCAACTGGCCAGGGGCCTGCGGATCACCGGGTTCCTCGCCTGGCTCGCCTGGCTGGCCCTGCACCTGTTCTACCTGCTGGGGTACCGGAACCGGATCGCGACGCTGATCAACCTGTCCTGGCGCTATATCGCCTGGGGGCACGGCGGCGGCGTCATCGTCGGGGACGAGCCGATGGAGCCGCTCCCGAGTGGGACGACCTCCGAATGATCTACGACTGCGTGTAGTAACCTCATGCTCGTGACTGCGCTGACTCGAGGAGGCCTCGCCCTCGCGGCGATCATCGCCGCGGCGGCACTGGCCGGATGCGGCTCGTCGTCACCCGCGCAGCCGTCCATGTCGGGTTCCGCCAACGCGGCCGCCCAGGCCAATCCCAACCTGGACCTGGGCACGTCGCTGAACAGCCAGCCCGCGCCCGAGATCAGCCTGACGAACCAGTTCGGCCAGCACATGTCGCTGAGCCAGTTCCGCGGCAAGGTCGTGATGCTCGGGTTCGAGGACTCCGAGTGCACCACGGTCTGCCCGCTCACCACGCAGAGCATGGTGCTGGCGAAGGAGCTGCTGGGCAAGGCCGGAAACAACGTCCAGCTCCTCGGCGTGGACGCCAACCCGGACGCCACCAGCGTCGCCGACGTGCTTGCCTACTCCCGCGCGCACGGCATGGTCAACCGGTGGGACTTCCTCACCGGGTCGCCCGCCCAGCTCAAGGCGGTCTGGAGCGCCTACCACATCGCGGTGCAGATCGAGCAGGGCCAGATCGACCACACGCCCGCGCTGTTCGTCATCGACTCTCAGGGCAGGCTGCAGAAGCTCTACCTGACCCAGATGGCGTACTCGAGCGTCTCCCAGTCCGCCCAGGTGCTGGCCACCGAGATCGCCGGGCTGCTGCCCGGCCACCCGAAGCTGCTCACCCAGGAGTCGCTCGGGACCGTCGACGTGCAAACGCCCGCGGCCGCCCTGTCGCTGCCCGCAGCGCGCCCGTCCGAGTCGGGGTCAGGGACGTCGACCGTGACCCTGGGCCCGGGCAAGCCGCGGCTCGTGGTCTTCTTCGCGACCTGGCTCACCGAGACCTCCGACCTGAAAACCGAGCTCGCCGGCCTCAACTCGTACGTCGCGGCGGCGGCGAAGAACCACCTGCCCGCCCTGACCGCGGTGGACGAGACCGTGACCGAGCCGTCCGCGGCCGCGGTCAGCGCCTACCTGGGCCAGGTCGGCCCGCTCAGCTATCCGGTCGCCCTTGACGAGACGGGCCGGGTGGCCGACGGCTACGGCGTGCAGGATCAGCCCTGGCTGGTGCTGGTCTCCGCGGCCGGCAAGGTGGTCTGGACGCACGACGGCTGGCTGCCGCTGCCGGCGCTGGAGAAGGCCGCCGCCGCGCACGCGTAACTGCTCCTGACCGTCGGCAGCTGGCCGGCCGGATACCCTGGCCACCGTGGCAGAACGCGACTGGTACGCCTGGCACGCCCCCTACGACGACCCGGACAGCGGCCTGTCACGGCGGCTGTCCTGGGTCCAGGACCGCGTCCGCGCCGCGCTCGACGAGGCGCCGCCGGGCCCGCTGCGCGCGATCAGCCTGTGCGCCGGGCAGGGCGCGGACCTGATCGTCCCGCTGTCCAGCCACCCGCGCCGCGACGACGTGACCGCGCGCCTGGTGGAGCTGGATCCGCGCAACGCCGAGGTGACCCGCCGCCTGGCTGCCGAGGCCGGCCTGGACCGGCTTGAGGTCGTACTCGGCGACGCTGCGCTGACCAGCCAGTACGCGGACCTGGTCCCGGCCGACCTGGTGCTCGTGTGCGGGGTATTCGGTAACATCACGAACGCCGATGTGGAGCGGGTAATCGGCTACTGCACACAACTGTGCGCCGCTGGCGGCACCGTCATATAGACCAGGGGCCGCTGGGAGCCGGACCTGGTGCCGCAGGTGTGCGCCTGGTTCGAGGAGCGGGGTTTCGAGCGGGTCTGGCTCTCCGGTCCCGAGTACGGGCAGTGCTGCGGCGCGCACCGTTTCACCGCCAGCCCGGTCCCGCTTGAACGAGACGCGGTCATGTTCAGGTTCAACGACCACGACGTCCACCGCGGCCCTGACCGCGGCGCCTGACCGTTCTGACGGTGTTACGTGTGGCCGCCGGGGCCCAGGATGCGGCGGCCTTCGTTCGCGCTGTCCTCTCCAGTAACGCCGCGCGCCGAGCGGGCTGAGCCCATACGGGGAGCAGCCATGGCGCCGTGGGACACCGACAGCTCCTTGCGCATCAACGTGCACATGGTCTCGTAACGGAAGATGGATCCGTCGGGGGCCTGGTCGTCCCAGGACTCGGGCGCGCGCCCGTAGGCGACATAGCCGAGCCGGTCGTACAGCGCGCGTGCCCGCGGGTTGGATTCCTCGACGCCCAGTTCGGCCCTGTGCAGGCCACGGGCGAGGATGCGCTGCTCCGCCGCGTGGATGAGGATGGTGCCGATCCCGCACGACTGCAGCGCCCCGTGGACGGCCAGCTGCCACAGCGTTCCGGCGCCGGGATGCTCGGCATAGTCGATCCCGCCGAGCGCCACCGGCAGGCCCGACGGCGGGCAGACGGCGAGATAGTCCACCTCGCCGCGCCGGGCCCGCTCCAGCGCCTTGGCGATGCTCGTTAGATGGGTCGCTGACCCGGACCACGCGCATGACGGCAGATCCTCGGTGGTCAGGTCGCGGACCGTCAGTGGTATCACGACTTCGGTCACGGAGCGCGCCATGGATCCACTGTCAACCACGGCCCCGGCAGCCGTCACCCGGTTTTACGCGCCTAGCCCGCGAGGGGGTCGGGGTCGGTGCGCAGGCGACTGTAGAGATAGCCGTCGCGCCACTGGCCTGCGCGGAATTCAGACGCGCGCACCACGCCTTCAAGGGCGAATCCGGCCTTCTCCAGTGACCGTTGCTCCGCTGTGTTCTCCGCGTGCGTGGCCGCCTCGATCCGCTGCACTGGCGTGTGCTCGAACAGGTAAGAGCAGAACATCGCCTGCGCGCGCCAGCCGATGCCCTGGCCGCGCCACTCGGGCAGCAGCGCGATGCCGATCTCCCAGCAATACCCCTGATAGCCATGCAACTGCCTCCGGTAGGAGACCAGGCCAGTCGGCTCACCGCCCGGCTCGGTTCCGGCCGCCACCTCCACGATCAGTCGGCCATCGTCTTCGCCGAGATAGCTGTCAGTGTCGAATCTGCGCTGGACGGCCTTCGGGTCGTGGAACCCGGACCAGTCCAGGCCTATCAGGCCCGGCTCGACCGCGAAGCGGCGGAACATGTCGAGGTCGGCCTCGGTGACGGGCCGCAGCCTGATCTCGGGCGAATGGCGTGCCATGCGTATCCCTTCCTGATTCCTCAGTCGGCGGTCCCCATGAGCTCCCGCCTGCACGCTAGCGCGGCACGCCCGCCGCGGTCAGGCCCTGGCCTGGCAGGCCACTAACGCGGCCGTGGTGAACCGGCGCTGTCTACGCTGACGCCCAGGCAGCGGCGGGCGCTGGCCGCCGCGGTTCCGGCGCTCGACGCCCTGGCACGCGCGATCGACCGGCTGGCCGACACCCAGGGCACGTAAACCCCGCCGGCGTTTCCTGGTGCCCCGGGCCGCGCGGTTACACCCGTTACGGAGACAATGGCCCGAGCGAGCCAGTGGCGCGTCCGGAAGGGGGCCAGGTCAGCATGTCACGGTCCGGGCGTTTCGCCGCGTGGTGGCCACGAGGCGCCGAGCACCCCGAGGAGGGCCGCGAGCCCGACCCGAGGTTCACGTTCGCCAACGAGCGCACGTTCCTGGCCTGGAGCCGGACAGCGCTCGCGCTCGTGGTGGCCGGGCTCGGCATCGTCCAGCTGCTGCCGCCGTTCCCCGGCGTCCCGGTCGGCCGCCACCTGCTGGGGGTCCCGCTCATCGTGCTGGGCGCGGTGCTCGCGATCGTCGCCTACGGCGAATGGGTGCGGAACCAGCGCGCGCTGCGCCGCGGCGACCCGCTGCCGCGCTCGGTCATGCCGTGGTTCCTCGCCGCCACGATCGCCGGAATGGCGGTCATCTCCGCGATCGTCCTGCTGGTCTCGGCGCTCCGATGACCGATCACGAGGCCATCGGCCCCGAGCCGACCGACCCCGGGGCGAGCGAAACCGAGGATGGCGACGCCGGCCTGGCGCTCGAGCGCACGTCGCTGTCCTGGACGCGGACGGCAATATCTTTCGCCGCCCTCGGCGGTGTCATGCTCAAGGACAACGTGATCACCGGCCTGCTCATCCTCGCCGTCGTCCCGCTGATCTGGCGCCTCGGCCGGCCGCCGAGAAGCGGTTCGCCCCCCAGCGGGCTGCCCACCGTCGGCGCCCTGCGCATCCGCGTGATCACCGCGTCCGTCGTCGGGGTAGCGCTGCTGAGCCTGGTCATCGCCGTGCTAGGCCCCTCCGTCCCGGGCGCCCTGCACCGCTAGCCGTGCATAGTTGGTCCATGACGCAGCGACCCCGGCCGCGGACGGCCGAACTACTCGACCTCGCGCCGCATCCCGAGGGCGGCTGGTACCGGGAGACGTGGCGCGCAGCCCCGGCGTCGCACCCCGACGGCTACCCAGGCCCGCGCGCCGCCGCCACCGGGATCTACTTCCTGCTCGCTCCCGGCGAGGAATCCCGCTGGCACCGCGTCAGGTCGGACGAGGTGTGGCTCTGGCACGCTGGCGGCCCGCTGCTCATGCTCGACGGCGGTGACGGCGACCGGCCGTCCGCGCAGCCGGAAACCACGACACTAGGGGCCGGTCTCGAGAGGGGCGAGATCCCTCAGCACGTCGTTCCTGGCGGCCACTGGCAGGCCGCCCGCCCGGTAGCCGGTGAAGAGGTGCTGGTCAGCTGCGTGGTGGCGCCAGGCTTCGACTTCGCGGACTTCACCTTGTACGAAGATAAGGAAATCCTTTTCCCAACTTCCGGCATCAGCATCCGACACCCGGCATCCGCTACCCGTCACCTGTCACCCGCCGCCGGGAACCCGCCACTCGACTCACGGACGGCGAGCCGTGACGGCACCGTGTGCACGTCGTGGTCGCGCTCCCCGCCGATGGCGGCGAGCAGCAGCTCCGCGGCGACCCGGCCGACATCCTCCAGGCACATGTCGACGCTCGTCAGCGGCGGCAGCGCGCCGAGCGTCATCGGGCTCCAGTTGTCGAAGCCGACGAGCGCGACGTCATCGGGGATGCGGCGCCCGACGGCGCGCAGCGTGTCCGCGACCCCCCTGGCGATCTGGTCGCTGCCGCAGAAGATGGCGTCGGGGCGGCTGGCCAGCAGCTGCCCGGCCGCCTCCCGCCCCCAGTGCTCGCTCCACTCCCCGTACGCGATGTCCCCGCACGGCTCGACGCCGGCCGCGGAGAGCGCCGCCGCGAAACCCCGCGCGCGCAACCGGGCCGCCAGGAAGCGTTCCGGCCCGGCGACGTGCGCGATCCTGCGGCGGCCGATGCCCAGCAGGTGCTCCGCCGCCGTCCGGGCGCCGCCCTCGTCGTCAGGCAGCACGGCCGGCGCGCCGCCGCCCGCAGGCTGGGTCATCGCGTATACGACCGGGATACCCGGGCGGGACCGCGCCGGCGGGCGCGGCTCGATCCTGCGGCCGGTGACGATCAGCCCGTCGACCCGGCGGGCCGCCAGCATCTCCACGTAGCGCCGCTCACGCTCGGGATCGTCCCTGGTGTCACACATGAAGACGGACATCTCGCCGATGCCGAGCGCGTCTTCCGCGCCGAGCATGACCGGGATGCTGAACCGTCCGAAACTGTCCGTGGTGATCAGCCCGACCGTGAACGACCGGCCTGCCAGCAGGCCCTGCGCGAGCGGGTTCGGCGCGAAGCCCAGCCGCCGCGCCGCCTGCGCGACGCGTTCCCTCGTTTCCTCGCGGAGTTTCCCTTGTCCGTTCAGCGCCTTAGACGCGGTGCTGACGGACACTCCGGCAGCTTCCGCGACGTCTCTGATGGTCGCCCACTTTATGCCTTGTTTCACGGTGGTGCCCGCGTTCCCCGCCCGTTCCTGTTGACGTACCTGGGCCGAGACTCTAGCGTACGGTTCAAGCTAAGGAAAACCTATTCCTTGATAAGGAGGCGGGTGTCCCTGCGTACGCCGGATGAGCCCATGGGGTCCCCGTCACCCGTGAACGTCGCCGTCCCGGCAGCGCTTGTCAGCACTCCTGCCGCGACCGGCGGGCCAGCCGTCCCGACCGCGGACGCGGTCTCGGCCCAGCGCCCGCTGATCCCGGCCGGTCTCCGGCTGACCGGGGGGCTGCTCCACGACTGGCAGCGACGGAACGCCTCGGCCAGCATGCCGCTGGCGCTGCACCAGCTCGTCGCGGCAGGCAACCTGGACAACATCCGCCTCGCCATTCACGCCGGCGAGGCAGCCCACGACGAGGCAGCGACAGCCGAGCACGACGGCGCGAAACGCCCCCGCAACCTCGGTCCCGTCGACCCGGTTCCCGGCCTCGGCTACCAGGGGCCGGTCTTCATGGACTCCGACATCTACAAAACGCTGGAGGCCATCGGCTGGGAGCTGGCGAACGGCCCGCGGCCCGACCTCAGCGACTTCGCCGCCGGCACCATCGCGCTGCTCGCCAAGGCCCAGCAGCCTGACGGTTACCTGAACTCCTACGTACAGGCCAGCGGCGAGCCCAGGTACTCCAGGCTCGCCGTCAGCCACGAGATGTACTGCGCGGGCCACCTCATCCAGGCCGCGATCGCGATGCGCCGCGGCACCGGCGACACGAGCCTGCTGGCCATCGCGACCCGGTTCGCCGATCAGCTGGTCAGCGAGTTCGCCGGCGAGGGGAAGGGCCTCGACGGCCACCCGGTCATCGAGACCGCGCTCGCCGAGCTGTTCCGCGAGACGGGCAACCGCGCCTACCTGGACCTGGCCAGCCAGTTCACCGAACGGCGCGGCTACGGCCTGGCCGGCGATTCCGGCATGGGCCGCCGTTACCTGCAAGACCACATGCCCGTCAGGGAGTCCGGCACCGAGGTGGGGCACGCCGTCCGCGCGCTGTACCTGGAAGCGGGCGTCACCGACGTCGCCGCCGAGACGCACGACGACGAGCTGCTGCAGTCCTCCGTCAGGCGCTGGAACGACATGGTCGCCGCGAAGACGTCGCTGACCGGCGGGAACGGGTCGCGGCACGCGGACGAGGGCTTCGGCGACCGGTTCGAGCTGCCGCCCGACCGCGCGTACAACGAGACCTGCGCCGCGATCGCCAGCTTCCACTGGAGCTGGCGGCTGCTGCTGGCCACCGGCGACCCGAAGTACGCCGATCACATGGAGCGGGTCCTGTACAACGGCTTCGGCGCCGCCATCTCTGCCGAAGGCGACCGCTTCTTCTACGTGAACCCGCTGCAGCGCCGCGCGGATCACTTCGAGAAGGACGACCCGGGCCGGCGCCGCGAGTGGTTCACCTGCGCCTGCTGCCCGCCGAACATCATGCGGCTCCTCGCGTCCATCCAGCACTACCTGGCCACGGTGAACGGCGAGACGCTGTACGTCCAGCAGTACGCCGCCGCCTGGCTGCGCGGCGCCGGCCTCGACATCGAGGTGGCCACCGACTATCCGTGGTCGGGGGTGGTCACGCTGCGGGTGCTCGCCGCGCCACGGGCCGAGCGCGAGGTGGCGCTGCGGATCCCGGCGTGGAGCGCTGTCACCGGTGTCACCGTCAATAGTTCTTCGGAACGTATGGTGCCTCCTCACCAGGGCTACCTCCGCCTCCGCAGGCGGTGGCAGCGCGGGGACACGATCAGGCTGCGCCTGGACCTGGCGCCGCGATGGACCCGCCCGGACCGCCGGGTGGACGCGGTGCGCGGCTGCGCGGCGATCGAGCGCGGCCCGCTCGTCTACTGCTTCGAGCAGGCCGATCAGTCCGTTCCGCTCGACGAGCTGGCCGTCAGTCCCGGATCGCCGCTGACGCAGCGCCCGCTCGTCATCGAGGGCATCGGCCGCACCGTCCAGGTGACCCCCGCCGCCCACGGCGCCTCCGTCTCTGATGGCAGGGCCGTCGCCATCCCGTACTTCCAGTGGGACAACCGGGGCCCCGGCGCGATGCGCGTCTGGGTCCCGGCGCCTGACCGATGAGGCGATCGCGTGTCCCGGATAGCCATCGACCCGTCCCGGCCGCTCGGCGCCATCGACCGGAGGATCTTCGGCGGGTTCGTCGAGCACCTGGGGCGGTGCGTCTACGGGGGGCTGTATGAGGAGGGCTCGCCGCTGAGCGACGAGCGTGGGTTCCGCACGGACGTGCTCGGCCTGCTACGCGACCTGCGGCTGGGCACGCTGCGCTGGCCGGGCGGCAACTTCGCGAGCAACTACCACTGGCAGGACGGGATCGGCCCGAAGGACGACAGGCCGCGGCGGCCCGAGCTGGCCTGGGGCGGAGAGGAGCCGAACCGGTTCGGCACGGACGAGTTCCTCGCGTACTGCGCGGAGCTCGGCACCGAGCCGTACATCTGCCTGAACATGGGCACTGGGACCCTCCAGGAGGCGCTCGCCTGGGTCGAGTACTGCAACTCGGCGGCGAACACCTACTGGACCGCCCGCCGTAGGGACAATGGCCACGCGGAGCCGTACCGGGTGAGGTACTGGGCCCTGGGCAACGAGATGTACGGCGCCTGGCAGGTCGGCGCCATGTCCGCCGAGGAGTACGTGCGCGAGGCGACGCGCTGGGCGCGCGCGATCCGGATGCTCGACCCCGGCGCGGTGCTGATCGGCTGCGGGGAGACCGGCTGGACCGAATGGGACCGGGTCGTGATCGACGGCCTGGCCGGCCTGGTGGACTACCACTCCGTCCACCTCTACACCGGCAGCGACGACTACTGGACGAACGTGCTCCAGCCGCACCAGGCGGAGCGCGCCATCAGGTCCGCGGCGGCGATGATCGAGCGCACCGCCTACCGGCAGTCCCTCCCGAAGATGCCGCGGATCGCCTACGACGAGTGGAACGTGTGGTACCGGGTCATGACCGGCGACCTGGCGGAGCGGTACACGCATCCCGACGCGCTGGCGGTCGCCACCTACCTGAACATCTTCATCAGGCACAGCGGCTGGGTGAAGATGGCGAACCTGGCCCAGATGGTCAACGCGATCGCCCCGATCGTCGCCACGCCAGAGACGGCGGTGGTCCAGCCGGTCTACTACCCGCTGCTGCTGCACGCGCGGGCGGCGCTCGACGTCGCGGTTGACGTGCACGTCGAGGGGGAGACCGTGCGGCCGGAACTGCCGCCCGGCGCGAGCCGCTGGCCGTACCACGTGGCGGACCTCGGGCCGTTCACTCTTATCGACGCAGCCGCGTCTGTTACCGCCTCCGGCGGTAACAGGCGCCGTATCGCCGTGACGCTCGTCAACCGCGCCCTGTCCGCGGAGCGGGCGCGGATCGTGCTTCGCGACTTCGCGTTCGACGGCGCCGCCGCCATCACGACGGTGACTGCGGGCGGCGCCACCGAGCCGCGCACGCTGCCCGACGTCGCGACGGCGCGCCTGGAAGAAGGCGTTGAGCGCCCCGTCAGCGGCGCCGTCGAGCTGACCTTGCCGCCGCAGTCATTCACGGTCGTCGAGGCGACGATCACCGTCTGCAGCAGCTAGTGCGCAGGGACAGGGTAACCCGGCGAGATCGGTAAATCCCCAGGTAAATGGTCGGATATACGTCAGTTGACGGATGTTTCCGCGTGCAAATTGCAGCAGTATTTGTCACGCAACTGGCACTTCCCCGGCGCCACCCGTCCGCGCGAACGGAGCAAGCTGATGGCCAGCGACCGGCCGGTCCCGTACGGCATCGGCAGCGACACCTGGCCTGGCCTGTCCCGGCTCGCCGCCGACGCCGCGCAGGTCGCTGCGGCCGCCCGCGCGATCATCAGCACCGGTAACGATACAGATCAAGACGCGGCTGTCCAGCGCGAGAGCCTGCAGGAGCAACTCGGAGACCTGCGCGCGGCCATCGACTACGTGATCGGCAAGAACGCCCTGGACTGGGGCGCCGTCAACAGGCGCCGCGACCGCAAGCGCAGCCTGTACGAACGGGGCATCGACGAGGATCAGCCTCCCTCGCCGGGCCAGCGTGACGACGACGCGGCCGGAAGTGCTGGCCCGCCGCCGCACGGCCACGGCGCAGGCGACAACGGCCGCCCCGCTCCGCACCAGCACGCCCGCCCGGCACGGCCGGCCATCCGGTCCGCCCGCCACCCGCGGGCCCGAGCCGCGGATTAAGCACACCGAACCGGGCCGTTCGCGTCAGCACAGGTTGCTTCAGCACAGGGCGCTGGCTGCTTGCAGTTCGCCGAGTGCCCGCCGCGCGAGTTCGCTGAAGTCGCCGCCGTTGGCCGAGTCGATCCAGCGCTCGTAGGCGATCTCCCAGGCGAGCGCGCCCAGCTCCGCCGCCACGCGCGAGGTCAGGTCGGGAACGCCGCGCCGGCTGAGCGCGCCGGCCATTGACGCGGTGAGGCCGAGGCCCTTCAGCGCTTCGCGTTCTCGCAGTTCCGGGTTGGCGGCGATCACTGCCCGCCTGCGGGCGCTGAATTCACGGCGAGCGGGCGTGAAGGCTTCCCTCCCGACCGCCTCCAGGGCACGAGCCACCGCCTCGAGCGGGGTAGCAGTCGCCGGCGCTGCGGCTATCGCCTCGACGACCCATCCGGTTATCGTGCCATCGCCGAAGAGCACTTCCCGCTTGTCCTGGAAGTGCCGGAAGAAGGTGCTCTTCGTCAGGCCCGCGCGCCGCGCGATGTCGATCACCGTCGTGTTCTCGTAGCCCCGCTCCGCGAACAGCTCGAGGGCGGCCAGGGCTAGCCGCTCTCTTGCGTTCGGTTGCCAGCGGGCCATGGGAACAGGGTACGGCACTTGGTCCCGTCACTCCTGTATAGTGATGGGACAAAGTCCCATCACTTGCCCCGCAGGAGGCCCGCCCATGAGCCGAGCCGTCGTCTATGAGACGTTCGGAGGTCCCGAGGTACTGGAGTTGCGAGACGTTCCCGAGCCGCACGCCGGACCGGGTGAGGTCCGCGTCCGCGTGACAGCCGTCGGCCTGAATCCGATGGACTGGGGTCTCGCCTCGCGGCCCGAGGCCGCGGCGCAGTTCGGCATCACCATGCCGTCCGGCTTCGGATACGACTTCGCGGGCGTTGTCGACGAGGCCGGCGGCGCAACTGACTTTGCCGTGGGCGACCGCGTCTACGGCGGGGCGCTCGGGAGGGCCGCCGCCGACTTCGTGGTGGTCAAGACGCCCGCCACGGCAGCCGAAGCGCTCTTTCATACGCCGGACGGCATCAGCGACGAGGTGGCGAGCACGCTGCCGGTGGCCGGCCACACCGCCGCCGCGGCCCTGGCGGCGATCGGCCTGCGGTCCGGCGACATCGTCCTGATAGGCGGCGCCGCCGGCGGCGTAGGCGTGTTCGCCGTGCAGCTCGCCAGGCTCGCCGGCGCCACCGTGATCGGCACCGCCGCGCCGGGCACCTTCGAGTTCCTGCGGCAGTTCGGTGCCGAGCCCGTGGCGTACGGTCCCGGGCTGGCGGACCGGGTACGGAAACTGGCCCCCGGCGGCGTGACCGCGGCGACGGACCTGTTCGGCACCGAGACGGCCGAGACTGCCCTGGCGCTCGGCGTACCGCCCGAGCGGATCTCCACGGTCGCCGCCGGCCCTAACCCTCCCGGCGGCGTGCGCCCCACCGGCGGTACCGACGCGGGACCAGATGCCATGCAGCGGATCACCGATGCGATCCTCGCCGGCGAGGTCACCGTGCCGATCGCCGCGGTCTTCCCGGTCGAGCAGATCCGCGACGCCGTCACCATGCAGGCCAGCCGCCACGCCCACGGCAAGATCGTGGTCACGCTGTGACCCATCAACAGAGCGGGTCGATTGCGTAATCGACACCAATAGAGCGGGTCAATTGCGCAAGCGACAGGTCGGCCATGAGGGCGAACTGTCCTCGCAGCCGATAACAGCAAGAAGCGATTGGCCCGGCCGCGAGACGGCGGCAGCCGCACCTGCTTTCGAAGATTGTGGGGACTTTGACGTGTCAGAGCACGCCAAAGTCCCCACAATGATGGCAGGCCACGCGACGAGGCGACCCGCATCCTGATAACAGCAAGAAGCGCGCTTGCCGTCGCCGTCGCTCGGCACCCTCGTCTTCAGCTACAACCCGCCGGGCTTCACGGCCGGCTTCGCCGCGTCGCTCGCCGCCCTCGTCATCCTCGCCGGGCTGCTCGTCGCGGCCCGCCGGGCTACCTAGCCGGATGGGCCATGGTGTCGATGACCGCAGCAATGGCCAGGATCAGCACATCATCCTGGCCGGGCGCGACCTCGACCCCGTAGGTATCCCGGGCCCGGAACCATCGCTTGGACACCTCGGCGGCCCTGGCCCCGTCGCCCTCGATGGTGTACTCGTGGTCGACGATGTTGCCCTGGATGTGCAGGTCCGGGCCGTCTTCCATCTTCGCTATCCAGCGCTCCCTGAACGGATCGATCATGGCTTTGTGGACCATCGCGATCCGGTTGCCGTCCGGCCCTTCGATCTCCATGCTGTCCCGCACATGCAGCATCCGTTCCTGGATCTTGCACAGCTCACGGCCGTCCATGTCCTTGAACAGGATGGTCTTCCTGATCCGCAGCGCCTTGCCGTCCAGCTTGAAGACATGCTCGCCCTGCTCGTTTTCGATTTCATAGTCGTCGCCGATGGAGATCATGCGCTGGCGCATCTTGTACCGCGTGGCGACGCGGTCGAAGCGCCGTTCTTCGCGTCTTTTCCTGCCGAACAATGCCGCCCCCTTGCCGTTGTCGCTGCCGCCCGTCCCCCGGCCATCACGCCCATGGTTGGGCCCGGCAACGCCGGTGTGCCTCATCCCTGGCGGGTGAGAGCTAGTCAGTCACCACTAGTCCGTTCCGGATGATCTATCCCTTCCCTGAACCCTAGTGCGATGCTGACAGTGTCGAAGGAGACCGCAGGAGGAGGAAGCGATGACGACAGGGCTCGACGTGACCTCGGCGGGCAGCCGGCCTGGCGGCGGGCCGTCGGCGGCGGAAGCGCTGCGGCTGTACGAGTCGATGGTGCTGATCCGCCGCGTCGAGGAGCGCCTCAGGGACGACAGCGCCGCGGGCAAGCTGCCGGGGGCGGTGCACCTCTACATCGGCGAGGAGGCGGTCGCGGCCGGGGTGTGCGCGCACCTTGAGGACCGCGACTACGCCACCTCGACGCACCGCGGCCACGGGCACTTCCTGGCCAAGGGCGGCGACGTGCGCGCCATGATGGCCGAGATCTGGGCCAAGCGCGAGGGGATCTGCCGTGGCATGGGCGGCTCGATGCACGTCGCGGACATCTCCAGGGGGATCCTCGGCGCCAACGGGATCGTGGGCGCGGGGCTGTCGATCGCGACCGGGGCGGCGTTCGGCGCGAAACTGGACGGGGACGGCAAGGTGGCGGTCTGCTTCTTCGGCGACGGCGCATCGAACCAGGGCGTGCTCATGGAGACCCTGAACGTGTCGTCGCTATGGGGGCTCCCGGTGGTCTTCGTCTGCGAGAACAACGGGTTCTCCGAGTTCACGCCCAGCGCCGAGGTGACGTCGGGGCGGATCCCGGATCGGGCGCGGGCGTTCGGCGTGCCGGTCGCCGAGGTGGACGGCAACGACGTGACGGCGGTGTGGCGGGCGGCGGGCGAAGCGGTCCAGCGCGGGCGCGCGGGCGGCGGCCCGTCGTTCATCGAGGCGCGTACCTACCGCATCCAGGGCCACTTCGAGGCGGAGTCCTTCGTGCTCAGCGGCGGGGGATACCGGACCGAGGAGGAGATCGAGACCTGGCGGCAGCGGGACCCGATCGCCCGGTTCCGGTCCGCGCTGACCTCGGCGGGGACCGTCGCCGCGGCGGACCTCGACAGGATCGACGCCGAGGTCGCCGACCGCGTGGCGGACGCAGTGGCCTACGCGGAGGCCGGCGAGCCCGCCGACCCCGAACTCGCCGAGACGCTGATGTTCGCACCCGAGGAGTCCTGAGCCATGGCCCGTACCCGTCTCATCCAGGCCATCCACGACGGCATCGTCGAGGAGATGGCGCGCGACCCGAAGGTCATCGTTTACGGCGAGGACGTCGAGCTGTCGATCGTCGGTGACCTGCGCGGGGTCCACGAGCAGTTCGGTCACGACCGGATCCGGAACACCCCGATCTGCGAGACGACGCTGACCGGCATGGCGGTCGGCCTCGCCTCGGCCGGCTACCGCGTGGTGGTGCAGATGATGTTCTCGAACTTCCTCTACACGGGCATGGACGCGATCGGGAACCAGATGTCCAAGCTCCGGCTGATGACCGGCGGGCAGATGGAGCTGCCGATCACGATCATCGCCACGATCGGCGGGGGCTCTTCTAACGCGGCCCAGCACTCCGACACCTCCTACCCGATGCTGATGAACCTCGGCGGGGTGAACGTGGCCGTCCCCGCGACGTCCGCCGACGCGAAGGGCCTGGTGAAGACCGCGATCCGCAGCCCGAACCCGTGCTTCGTGCTCGAGCCGAACGGCCGCGGCGGCGATCAGGGCGAGGTGCCGGACGGGGAGCACCTCGTCGCGTTCGGCAAAGCGGCCGTGCGCAGGGAAGGCGACGCCGTCACCGTGGTGGCCATCGGGCGGATGGTCAAGCCGGCGCTCGCCGCGGCGGCCACGCTGGCGGATGAGGGCGTGAGCGCCGAGGTCATCGATCCGCGCACCCTCGTACCCTTCGACACCGACGCGGTGCTCGCTTCCGTCGCGAAGACCGGCCACCTGGTCGTCGTGGACGAGGCGCGCGAGTGCTGCTCGGCGGCCAGCCAGATCGCCGCTGTGGTCGCGGAGCAGGGCTTCGCCCTGTTGAAGGGCCCGATCCGGCGGGTCACCACGCCGAACGTGGCCATCCCGTACGCCCCCAACGCGGAGGCGCACGTGATCCCCGGCGAGGCGCGCATCGCCTCCGCCGTGCGTGAGCTGCTCGGGCGGGCTGGCCGGAGCGAGAAGGTGCTCGCGTGAGCGTGCTGCGGGTGCGGGTCAAGCTGCCGAAGATCGGGATGACGATGGAGGAGGCGACGGTCGTCCGGTTCTGCCGGCAGCCCGGCGAGGCGTTCAGCAAGGGCGACCCGCTGTACGAGATCGAGACGGAGAAGATCAGCGAGGAGGTGACGGCCACTGACGACGGCGTGATGGTCGAGCACGCCGTTCCCGAGGGCAGCGACGTGCGGGTCGGCGACGCGGTGTGCGTGGTCGAGATCGACGGCAGGCCGGCATGACCGCGGCGCCGCCGCCGCGGCTCGGGGAGCTGTTCCACATCGGCTGGGTCGTGCGGGACTGCGAAACAGCGCGGGAGGAGCTCAGCGCGCGCCTCGGCGCTGGCCCGTTCCTGAGCACGGGCGACGAGATGCGCTTCGACCAGGTGCTCGTGCACGGCAAGCCGGTGCCGGTCTGGCTGAAGATCGCCTTCGGCGCGCTCGGCGGCGTCGTGATCGAGCTGCTTCAGCCCCTCGACGACCGCTCACCGCACGCGGAGTTCCTCGCCACCCGTGGAGAGGGCATGCACCATCTCGGCTTCCTCGTAACGGACCTCGACGAGGAGCTCGCGGCGGCGCGCAGGGCCAATCCTGAGCTGGACCTGCTGATCGACGGCACCGGGCCTGGCAACGAGTTCCGGTGGGTCTACCTGGACGGTGGCAACGCCAGGGAAGCGGTGATCGAGCTATGGGAGCGGAATCCCCGGTCGCAGGCGCTGTACGACAGCGTCCGTGAGCTGCTGCGCCGATGACCGAGATTCCGGTGAGCGAGGACGTCCGCGGTTACATCGACGCGATCCCCGCCGCGTACCGGCCCCTGTTCGACCGGCTGCACAGGCTGATCGTCCGTGCCCGTCCCGACGTGACCGTCGTCATGTCGTACAAGATGCCGACGTACAAGGCCGGCGGCCGCCGCGTGCTGCTGGCCGCCTGGAGGCACGGCATCTCGGTGTACGGCTGGCGGAAGGACGACGACGGCGGGTTCGTCGAGCGCCACCCCAAGCTCAAGACCAGCACGGGGACGATCCAGCTGCGGCCGGACGACGCCGCCGCGATCAGCGACGAGGAATTCCTCGGCCTGTTCCGCGGCGCCTTGGCTGGCTAACGGGGCTGGCTAACCGGGCCGGCGACGGCGGCAGCCCGGTCAGCCGCCCGGCGACGGCGACTCAGCGAACGTGTCCGTCCTCCGAGGCCAAGTGGCGGTGACCCACCTACTGTGCGACGCGGGGGACCATTTGGGAAACTGCATCTGCTCATCGGTCGTATTGGCGCGGCCGATAGTCGCGGCGCGCCAGTGTCAGCATCAGTAGAGGGCGCTGACCGGAATCGTCCCCGACACCGTCGTGCCCTGCCGCGGCGCCGACTCCACCCGCAGGCTGCCCCCGAGCGCGCCCAGGCGGTCGGCCATGTTGAGGAAGCCGGCGCCCAGCCCGCGCGTGTCAGCGTCGAATCCCTCCCCGTCGTCGGTGACCTGGAAGGTCAGCCTCCCGGCGTCCTCCCGCACGCGCAGAGCGAGGGTGGCCGGCTGCCCGGCGTGCTTGGAGGCGTTCTGGATCGCCTCCAGGCAGCAGAAGTAGACGGTGGCCTCCACGTCGGCCGGGTACCTGCGGAGCCGCGCGACGTCCACCGTGGCGGGCAGCGCAGACCAGCCTGCCACCGTCGACAGGGCGGTCTGCAGCCCGTTTTCCGCCAGCAGCGGGGGATAGATGCCGTGCGCGAGGTCGCGCAGCTCCCGGATCGCGTCGTTGACCTGGCAGCGAGCCTCATCGAGGAGTTCCCTCCCCAGGGCAGGGTCTTTTTCGCCTAGGTCCGAGACCATGCTCAGCTTGATGGCCAGCCCGGTGAGGTGCTGCTGTGCGCCGTCGTGCAGGTTGCGCTCGATGCGGCGGCGCTCGGAGTCCGCCGCGGCCACGACGCGGGCGCGCGAGGCCTTGAGCTCGGCGGCTTGGCGGCGCAGCCCGTCGAGGGACTTCTGCAGCGCGGAGTCGAGCTGCTCGTTGTGGACGGCGAGCTCGGCGCGCTGGGCCTCGATGAGGCGGCGCTGCAGGAAGTGGGTGCGGTAGCCGCGTTCGATCGTGTACCCGGCGACCATGCCGATGATGACCGACGACAGGAAGAAGAAGTTGTTGGAGACCAGGACCTGCGTCGGCGTGTGCTTCACCCACACGGCTACCAGCTCATACGCGATGATCATGACCAGGCAGGCCTGCGTGGCGTAGGCGAACCGCAGCTGCAGCATGGTGTACACCCACGGGATCACCAGCAGGAGGCCGGCGTAATAGCGGAAGCCCACGGTCGGCGGGGCGATGGCGATCATCGCCACGATTCCCAGTCCGGTCCAGATCGCCATGCCGGTCAGGACGGGCTGCATGACGGGCTTGAACCATCGCGTGAACGTGAGCCGCAGGACGACCAGCGCGACGGGGCAGAAGAACGCGTACCTGATCAGCCATATCCACTTGGCCGCGCTGGGGACGATGTACAAGTCAAGAATCCCGAAGAGCGCGTAGAGCACGATCGCCAGGACCAGCGCGAGGCGGACGAACGGCAGCGAGCGCTCGACGTGGTACTCGGCGAAGGCGGGCTCGAGGTCGCCGGTGAACCGCAGGCGCCGGGTCAGTGGAAAGACGGCGCTCAGGCCGGCCGGCCAGCGATGCGGGTTCCGCTGCCGGACAAAGGCAGCCAGGAAGGAGCCGCATGGCTTGCTGAGGCTCGTCATGGTTGCCTTCCGCTCCCCCCCGGACGCTCACCCGAATAATCCCATTTGCGGCAGGCGGCTGGGTACTAGTGAACCGCCCTAGCCGCGAAGACTAGGGTGGATCACCAATGGTGACTCGCCGCGGCTCAGGCCGCAAGACCGCGAAGCGAGAGTCTTTCCGCCAGCTCAGCGGCAGAGATCCCGAAGGTCCTGTTGATCCGCGGCCCCTCGGGAGTCATGTCGAAGACCGCGAGGTCGGTGTAGACGCGGGACACGCAGCCGACCCCGGTGAGCGGGTACGTGCAGCGCGGCACCAGCTTCGGCGCCCCGCCGCGGGTGAACAGCGACATCATGACGAACACGCTCTTGGCGCCG
>DATBBI010000292.1:0-4013 GCA_036271115.1 Trebonia sp. | reverse complement strand
GTCACCCGCAAGCTCGGCGACTTCCGCCCCTCGATGCTGCAGGACGCCGAGGCCGGGCGGCCGCTCGAGCTCGACGCGCTGACCGGCGCTGTCCGCGAGATCGGCGCCATCGTCGGCGTGCCGACCCCGTACGTGGACGCGCTGCACGGCCTGACGAGGCTCAGCGTTCTTGCCGCGCGGGCAAGAACGCTGAGGGGTAGCACTGAGCGGTTACGCCTCGAGCGTCGGCTCGTCGGGGGCCGACAGGCTGAGCACCGCGCCCACGACCGCGGGCGACGCGCTGATCTTCGCCTCCAGGGCGCGCAGCCGGACCGCCAGCCGCGGCTCTGGGTCATCGCCGGTGAGGTCCACGTCGCCGATCACGAAGATCACCCGCGGGCCGACCACCTCGAGCCGCAGGTACGTCACCCTGGCGACTTCCGGCGCGGCCATCAGGGCCCTGATGGCCGCGGCGCGGACCTCGGGGTCGGCTTCCTGGCCGACGAGGAAGCGCCGGTTCCTGTTGATCAACACGATCGCGACGGCGCCGAGCAGCAGGCCGATCAGGATCGAGCCCACGGCGTCAGGAATGGGGGAACCGGTCAGCTGATGCAGGCCGAGCCCGGCGGCCGCGAGGACCACGCCGACCAGGGCCGCGGAATCCTCCGCGAACACCGCGCGCAGCGTGGGGTCGGAGGTGGCGAGCACGTGGTCGATGAGATCCCGGTTCATCGACTCGGCCTCGGGCTTGGCCTGCCGGACCGACTGGAGGAACGACGTTCCCTCCAGCACGAAGGACACGGCAAGCACGATGTAGCCGATGACGAAGTTGCTGGCCGATTCCGGGTGCACGAGCTCCCCGACGCCCTGCGAGACCGACACCACCGCGCCCGCGACGAACAGACCGAGCGCGGCGAACAGCGACCACACATATGCTTCCCGGCCATAACCCATCGGGTGCGTGCGGTCGGCCGGCCGCTTGGACCGGCGGTTAGCCATGAGCAGGAAGATCTCGTTGCCTGAATCGGCCCAGGAATGCGCCGCCTCGGCCACCAGGGACGCCGACCCGGTCAGCACGGCGGCGGCTGTCTTGGCGATCGCGATCAGGATGTTGGCGGCGAAGGCGACCAGGACGGTCATCAGGCTCTCTGAATCGGCAGGATCGCGCGACAGCGGCACCGACCGGAGCACTTCCTCCGATCCGGGATTGGTCTCCTGCGGGTCCGGCGGCGGCGCGTCCGCCGCTGCCGGCGCCTGGTCGCCGCCTTGCTCGATTGCCACGAGTCAGTCCTAACCTGGGCCTCGCTGATCAAACACGGCGCGTTTCTCAAGACGTGAGAAACACCGGCCAGGCGACTTCGGTGCGGTGCTTGCTCTCGTCCTCGGTTTCCGGGAAGCCGATCAGGTAGTACTCCCTGATCGGGCCGTCCACGCCGATGGCGCGCTCGGCCACCACCGTGCCGAGGGCGCCGTAGGTGCGGTCGATGTCGTCGAGCGGGCCCTCGTGCACCGCGATCGCGGCTTCCACCGCCGGGATCTCCAGCAGCCGGACCGTGCCGTCGGGCAGCTCGAAGCCGGCCGGCGGGGAGCCGACAGGGACGAACGCCGTAATCTCGCTGCGCTCCAGTTCAAAGAAGTCGCCAGGGAACAGCGCGCCGAACGGCCCCGTCGCCCCGCCCGGTGCCACGCCGTCCGTCGCCAGCGCGTCAGAGAGGGCACCGAGCGCGTCGCTCCCCCACGTCGCGAGGTCGGCGGCGGACACCACCTGGGCGACCGCCAGCGCCGTGACCGCCGGGATCTTGCGGTACTCGACGGCGGGCCGCACCTCCGGGCCGGCGAGCAGCGCCCGCAGCCCGGCGACCGACGCCTGGGTCTGGGCGAGCTGGCGTTCCATCCGCCCCAGGTGCGCCGCGATCTCGCGGTTCCTCGTCTCCAGGTCGGGGGCGACGAGCACCGACCTGATCGAGTCAAGCGGCATGCCCAGGTCGCGCAGCCGCCTGATGACCTGGGCGGGAACCACCTGGGTCGCGTCGTAGGAGCGGTAGCCGGTGAACGGGTCGATGGCGGCGGGCTCCAGGACGCCCATGTCGTGGTAGTGCCGGAGCGCCTTCACGCTCAGGTGGGTCATCCTGGAGAACTCGCCGATCGTCAGCAGCGGTGCCATGGTCTGAGTATCAGCCCTCCGCGGTGGCGCCGGCCGCCGGGCGGAGCAGGCTCAGCGCGAGCACCGCCACCACGAGCAGCAGGCCGCCCAGCTGCGCGACGGACGCGCCGAACGCCACCCCGTACCCGTGGCCGAGCAGCCCGTAGAACACCACCCCGCTGACCGCCACCCCGATGGCGTTGCCGACCTGCTGGGCGGTGGACAGCGCGCCCGACACCGAGCCGGCGGTTCGCGGCGAGGCGTGCGCGAGCACCGTGGTGGTGAGCGGCGTGATGCACAGACCCTGCCCCGCCCCGACCAGGAACAGGCCGGGGAACAGCGCGCCGAGCGGGCCGCCGGTGCCCCAGCGCGCGACCGCGAGCAGCACCAGCAGGTAGCCGGCGGCGCCCACGATGGCACCGGTGGCGATCACCCGGCGACCGAACCGCATGGTCAGCGCGGGCGCGCGCAGCGAGGTGACCAGGTATCCCGCGGCGAGCACCGCGAACACCCCGCCGGACGCCAGCGGCGAAAGGCCGCGACCCTCCTGGAGGAACAGCGCGAGCAGCAGGTAGCACGCCGCCTGCTGGCACCAGAACAGGACCTGCACGGTCAGCCCGGCGCGGAACGCGGGCACCGCGAAGATCGCCGGGTCGAGCAGCGGCTGCCTGCCGCGCCTGGCGACCCGCCGCAGGTAGACCGCGAAGCCGGCGAGCAGCACGGGCCCGGCCGCCAGGCAGGCCCACGACCAGGCCGGCCAGCCCTGCTGACGGCCGTCGACCAGCGGCAGCACGATCGCGACCAGGGCCACGGCGAGCAGGGCGGCGCCGGGCAGGTCGAGCCGGCCGGCGTGTTCGGCGCGGGATTCCCGCAGCAGCCGCGGCGTCGCGGCCAGCGCCGCCAGCCCGACCGGCACGTTGATCCAGAAGATGGCGCGCCAGCCGAGGCCGGCCACGTTGGCGTCGATCAGCAGCCCGCCGACAAGCTGCCCGCTCACGGCGGCCAGCCCCATGACCATGCCGTACACGCTGATCGCGCGCACCCGGTCCGGTCCGGTGTAGGTCATGCCGAGGATGGCGAGGATGTTCGGCGCCATGACCCCGGCGCCGGCGCCCTGCAGCACACGGGCGGCGACCAGGACACCGGGGTCAGGCGCGACCGCGCACAGCGCGGACGCGAGCACGAAGACGGCCAGCCCGATGCTGAACCAGCGCCGCCGGCCGTAGTGGTCGCCGAGCCGGCCGCCGGTGACGAGCAGCGCGGCGGTGGTCAGCGCGTAGCCGGACACCAGCCATTCGATGGCCGCCGCGCTCGCCCGCAGGTCGCGGGCGATGGACGGCAGCGCCACGTTAACGACGAAGAAGTCGAGGACGAAGATGAAGGTCCCGCTGAGCACGATCGCGAGCGGGGCCCACTTGGCGAAGCGCGAGACCGGACCGGCGTCCGCCCTCGCCTGCTGGGTCATGGTGGTCATGACCCGACTCTCCGGTCTCCCATTACAGGAGAGTCAAGCGCCGGAAACGGCGCAGGGCGTAACGGTGTAACGGGCGTAACGTCAGCCGGTCCGGCCCGTCACGTACGCCTCCGTGCGGCTGTCGTGCGGGGTCTCGAAGATCTGCTGGGTGGGGCCGTACTCGATGAGCACACCGGTGCGGGTGTCGCTGTCGGGGCTGACGAGCACGGAGAAGAACGCCGTGCGGTCGCTGACCCGGGTGGCCTGCTGCATGTTGTGCGTGACGATCACGATCGTGTACTGCGACTTGAGATCGTGCATCAGGTCCTCGATGCGGCCCGTCGCGATCGGGTCGAGCGCCGACGCGGGCTCGTCCATCAAGACCACGTCCGGCTCGACCGCGATCGTGCGGGCGATGCACAGCCGCTGCGCCTGGCC
>DATBBI010000291.1:0-1857 GCA_036271115.1 Trebonia sp. | reverse complement strand
CGGGGACTTCGCCGCGATCGGCGAGTTCTTCGACGATGACTCGGTCTGGCAGGTCAACGACGTGGCGCGCGGGCTCCCGGCGCAGCGCGGGCGCACGGCGATCATCGACGACTTCCTCCAGCCGATCAGGGAGGGGCTGTTTGAGCCTGGCGACCCGAAGGTCGAGGTCAGGTCCATGATCTCCGAGGGTTCCCGGGTGGCGGCCGAGACGACCGCCAGGGGCACGCTACGGAACGGGAACCACTACGAGAACGAGTACGTGTTCATCATCGAAGTCGCCGGCGACAAGGTGCGGCACCTGCGCGAGTACATGGATTCCGACTACGCGCACTCGATCTCGGCCGGCTCGGGGTCGTCGGGTGAGGGCGCCGACGAGCACACCTCGGAAACGCTGCGCCGCCTGGGCCACGACTGACCCCGGCGAAACGCCGATCCGGCGGCTCCCCATGTGCCGGGGGGGCCGCCGGATCGGCGTGTGCTGCGGGGCGGGTTACCGGGCGGCGGTTACCGGGGTGGCCAGCGCGGCGCGGGTCGCGCGCTCGGCGGCGGCGCGGCGGGTCCTGATGGCCAGGGCGCCGGTGCGGGCCAGGATCATTCCGACGGACAGGAAGATCAGGCCGTCGGTCAGCGCGTTCACCGTGATCTGGTTGGCGAACATCCAGTGCCCGAGCTGCACGCCGAAGACGTGCTGCGAGCCGTACGCGAACCAGAGGCGGCCGCCGACGACGACGATCCACAGCAGCGCGTACGACAGGCCGGCGTAGGTGACGACCCGGCCCGACCGCTCGTCGTAGAACACCCGCATCAGCCCGGCGGCCAGGACACCCAGGGCCAGGCCGGCGGCGATCGCGGCGAGCTCGAGCAGCAGGCCGTTGCCTGATGTGGCGACGCCCTTGAAGAAGAACGGGATGATGACCGCCGCCGCGATGAACGGGCGGAGCAGCCGGTGGGTCCGCACGGGACGCTGCCCGAGGTCCGACAGCAGCACGCTGGCGAGGATCGCGAGGTTGGGGATCAAGACGCTGGCGTCCATGGGAACTCCTTGAGTTGCTAGCTGTTTGCTGGCTGTGGCGGTTGCCGTTACGTGTGCCACGCTAGGTAGCGACCCCCGGACAGCGCGTCGGCCCGTGGCTCGATGCCGGGTGGATACTTTGGGAGCCGGCGGGAGGTGGACATGCGCTCAAGGTGGAGGCCAGGTGGAGACGCGGACCTCCACCCGTCATCAACCCGTCCGCCGGCGCGCGGGGCGCGGCTGGCCGGTTACGTTGGAGGCGTGTTCAGCTCGCTGGCCGCGCGACGCTCGCCGCGAACCTGCCCCCCGGACAACGTCCGGGTCACCGGGCCTGGCCACGTGCCGTGGCCGATCGAGCTCGTCAGGACCCTCGTCCTCGTGATGGTGCTGGTCACGGTTCCGTTCGCCACGCCGCACGCGGGCGACGGCGCGCAGGGCATCGCGATCGGCGTCACCCTCGGCGTCTGCGTGATCGCCTGGATCGCATGGATGCGCGCCGGGGAGCGCTACACGGCGACCGTCGTCGCGCTGGCGGTCCTGGGGGCGGCCGGCGGGGTGCTGGCCGGGCTGTCCACCTTCAGCACGGCCGTCGCCATCGGCTGCGTGGTCACCTCCGCCGCGGGCTCCCGGCTGGACTTCGAAGTGTCGGCGGCGCTCACCCTCGAGACGGTCGCGGCGTTCCTGATCACCGGCATCGCGGTCGGCGCGCCGCTCGGCACCCTGGTCGGCTACCCGGCCGCGTTCCTCGGGCTGTGGGCGTTCGGCCTGACCCGCCGCGAATACCTGCTCCGCGCCGAGCAGGCCGAGCAGGCCCTGGAACAGGCTCGCCGCGCGCACGCCGCGGA
>DATBBI010000290.1:0-8555 GCA_036271115.1 Trebonia sp. | reverse complement strand
CCGGTGATGGCGTCAGCAACGGATCGCTCCACGTCCCTGACGGCGCGGGGCCGTGGCCGGGCGTGGTGGTCTTCCCCGACGCTTTCGGACTGCGGGACACCATGCGGGACATGGGCGATCACCTCGCCAGCCTCGGGTACGTCGCGCTCGTTCCCGACGTCTTCTACCGGGCGGGCGACTGGGCGCCGTTCGACCCGAACACCGCGTTCACCGACCAGAAGGAGCGCGGACGGCTCTTCGGCCTCATAAGCGGCCTCACCAACGGCCGGATCATCGCCGACGCGGACGCCTATGCCGATTTCCTGCTGGCGCGGCCGGAAGTGCGCGGTACCGCCGTCGGGACCACTGGTTACTGCATGGGCGGCCGCATGTCGCTGGTGGCGGCGGGCGGCATCGGCGACAAGATCGCCGCCGCCGCGTCGTTCCACGCCGCGCGCGTCGCCATCCCCGATGACCCGAACAGCCCGCACCTGGCGGCCGGCAACATCCGCGCCGCGGTCTACGTGGCCGGCTCCATCGAAGACCAGGGGTTCACCGCCGAGCATGCCGAACTGCTGGACAACGCGCTGACCTCGGCCGGCGTGCCGCACACGATCGAGTTCTACCCCGGGCACCACGGGTTCGCCGTGCCGGACAACGCGCCGTACGACGCGGCGCTGGCCGAGCGGCACTGGGAGGCGCTGCGCGGGTTCTACGCCGAGCGGCTCTTATCAGCTCGGCGCGCGATCACGCCGGGGCTGGGCGGAACGTGGCCGCGAAGGCCTGGAAGTAGCGGAAGTAGGCGTTCCAGTCGCTTTCCGGTGTGGACCAGTAGAGTGCGTACGCGTGGTCGGCGTTCGCCAGGATGTTCCGGTTCAGGATGTGCACCATCACGCCGTTCCTGTCATAGGTGAACTCCCAGTCCGCCGCCTTCTCGGCTTGCGAGTAGTTCACCGACTGCAGGCGGATGCGGTGATAGTCCGGGTAGCCGCTCTCCCGGTTGGCCTCCTGCTGCTCCCAGTCGGCCAGCGGGTTCGGATTCGGATTGTCGGACTGGTCGATGAGCAGGAAGATGCCGCCATTGTTCGGATCGGTGATGTAGACGTAGTGCCCCACGTGGGAGATCTGCCAGCCGTTGGGGACGCCGATGGAAAACCCGGTCGAGTTGGTGAACCGGTAGAACCCAGCGGGGATTGCGCCGCTTCCGGCGTTCCCGGTGCCGGAGCTCGCGGTCGCCGAGCTAGACGGGGAACCCGCCGACTGCGACGTCCCCGTGGGCGTCGTCCCGGCGCTCGGGTGCTGGTCGGCAGACGCGGTCGAGCCCGGGCCGCTCGGGGGTGAGGCCGTCTGGCGCGCCAGTGAGTTAGTGAGGACAAGCGCCACGGCGATGGCGGCCGCAGCGAGGCCAGCCAGCGCCGCGACCCCGAATACCGCGGCCCGCGGACGGCGAGACCCCGGTGCCCTGGTAGCGACGGTCCGCCCGGAAGGGACGCGAAGCTTGGGAGAAGTACCAGCCCTGGGAGTGAAGCGTGGTTTGGGAGTGCTTCCCGGTTCTGGGGAAAGCAAGCTGTCCAGGCCGACGGCCACGGGCGCAGCCGCCGCCACCCTGGCGGGGTCACCCGAAGCGGACCGCGCCGGCGCGGCCTCGGGGTCGGCACTCTCCGGCTCGACAGGGGCGGCTGCCGCAACGGCTGTCTCGGCCTCAGCGGGCCCGGCCTCGGGCCCGGCCACCACGGAACGGGCAGGCATGGGCTCGGCAGGCACGGGCACGGGCACGGACACGGGCACGGCAGCCTCGGGCACAGGCTCGACCTCGGGTTCGGCCGACAGGGGCTTGGCGACCCCGGACTCGGCCGAGGCTGACTCAGCAGGGGCCGAATCCACAGGGGCCGACTCGGCAGGAGCGGGCTCGGCGGATGCGAGCTCGGCCGTGGCGGCCGCGGCCGGCGCGGGCTCAGCAAATGCGGGCCTAGCAGGTACGGGCTCGGGAGCGGCAGATGGCGGCTCGGTGGGGAAGGGTTCCGTGGGCGGGGCCGGGCGGGCGAAGACAGAAGGGGCGGCCGGCGGCGCCGCGATGCGGCGGAGCGCCTGGTCGGTCTCCTCGGCGCCCAGGCGCTCGTCCGGGTCCTTGCGGAGCAGGCCGCTGATGACCGGCCAGAGCGGGCCCGCGTGGGTGGCGGCCTCCGGTTCGTCAGCGACGACGGCGGTAAGGGTCGCCAGCGCGGTGTTCCGCTCGAACGGCGGGTGGCCCTCCACCGCCGCGTACAGCGTCGCGCCGAGCCCCCATAGGTCCCCCGGTGGCCCTGACGGGCCGCCGCGGGCGCGTTCAGGGGCGATGTACGAGGGCGAGCCGATCAGAATGCCGGCGGTGGTGAGCGTCGAGGTGTCAGCGGGCCGGGCGATGCCGAAGTCGGTGAGCACCACCCTGTTCTCCGGGCCGACCAGGACGTTCGCCGGCTTCACGTCCCGGTGCGCGATGCCTTCCGCGTGCGCGGCGCGCAATGCGGCGAGGATCTGCAAACCGACCTTCGCCGCCTCGGCGGGAGCGAGCGGCCCCTCGTCCCGCACGATGTCGCGCAGCGACCGGTACGGCAGCAGCTCCATCACAATCCACGGGTGCTCGTCTTCCTGGACGATGTCGTAGACCACGATCACGTTGCGGTGATTAAGCCGGGCTGCCATCTGGGCTTCGCGCGTGGCGCGGCGGCACGCGCGAAGTCTTTCGTGCTCGGTGAGGCTGGCGGGCCAGATGACCTCCTTCACCGCCACGTCACGGCTGAGGAGCTCGTCGCGGGCCCGCCACACGACGCCCATTCCGCCGTGCCCGATTACTTCGCTGAGCCGGTAGCGCCCATCGAGAAGGCGTCCTGGCTCGGCTGAGTTCATGCGGCGGCGACTACCCGGAAGGCACCGGCCCTAACGATTTACCGGCAAATAAGGGACTACCGGCCCGGCAGCGATCGCGGCAGCCCGAACCAGGGCAGCACGCTGGCCTCGAAACGGAACATGGCGCGGATCCGGTCGCCGCTGAGGGTCAGGACGTACAGGCCGATGCCGTGCCTGATGCCATCGGGGGCACGCAGGTACGCCCCGAACGCCGGCTGGCCGTTGGCCCGCGTCGTCACGAGGTCGAACCGCCGACCCGAGTCGAACAGGGCGGCGCACAACCCCGTCACGGCGTCCCGGCCCGCGTATTCGAAGGGCATCGGCGGCATCGAGACGAACACGTCGTCGGTCAGCAGGGCCACCAGCGCGTCCAAGTCGGCGGCCTGCCACGCGCTGACGAACCTGGCCACGATCGCGTCCTCCGCCGGCGACCCGGCGGCGGGCGGCGGCTCACCGCCGTCGCCAGGCGGCAGCTGGCGCCGCAGGCTGGCGCGCGCCCGCTTGAGGGCGCTGTTGACCGATCCCACGGTCACCTCCAGCATGCCGGCCACCTCGCTGGCGTGGAAGCCGAGGACGTCGCGCAGGATGAGCACGGCGACCTGCCTCGGCGGCAGCACCTGCAAGGCGGTCACGAAGGCCAGCGAGACCGATTCGGCCTGCTCGTAGCGAGCCTCAGGGCCAAGCGGCACGCCCGGTCCTGACATCGCCCCCGGCACACCCTCCAGGAGGGTGTCGGGATACGGCTGGAGCCAGACGACCTCGCCGAACCGGTTCGGCTCGGGCGGTTGCACTTTGGACACGTCCCACTCCCTGGCGGCTCGCCGACGGCCCGAGCGGAGCGCGTTCAGGCACCGGTTGGTGGCGATCGCATACAGCCAGGTGCGCAGCGAGGCGCGTTCCTCGGCGTACCCGCCGAAGGCTTGCCAGGCGGCCAGCAGCGTGTCCTGCACGGTGTCCTCGGCGTCCTGGACCGACCCGAGCATCCGGTAGCAGTGCACCTGCAGCTCCCGCCGGTACGGCTCGGTCAGCGCACGGAACGCCTCGCCGTCCCCGGTCCGCGCTCGTGCGATCAGGTCGGATCCTGCCAGCGTCATGAGCCTCACCCTCTTCCCCCTGTACGTACACCGCCCGGGCGCCGAACTGGGCGGTTCACCGGCGCCCAGTTTCCGCGCGCCGCGGTGTAATCACCGGCGACAGCTGACAACACCAGCGAGGAGAACCACGATGGGAAAGATCGTCATCAGCACGAACGTATCGCTCGACGGAGTGGTGCAGGACCCCGACGGCAAGGAGGGTTTCGGGCGGGGCGGCTGGTTCGCCCGTTCCGGCGGCAAGGACGTCGAGGAGTTCGCCAAGATCTCGTCCGCCGAAGCGTTCAGCACCGCTGCACTGCTGCTCGGCCGGCGCACCGAGGAGTGGTTCGCGGCACGCTGGCCCTCCAGGACTGGCGAGTGGGCGGACCGGCTGAACGGCATGCCCAAGTACGTCGTGTCCTCGACCCTCCACGATCCCGCGTGGACCAACGTGACGGTCCTCAAGGGCGATGTGGTCGAGGAGGTCACCAGGCTGAAGCAGGAGGTGGACGGGGACATCGTCGTCTACGCCAGCTACCAGCTCGGGCGCACGCTGCTCGAGCACGACCTCGTGGACGAGCTGCGGCTGTTCGTCTTCCCTGTCGTGGTGGGGGCCGGCGAGCGCCTGTTCGGCGAGACGAGCGGCGAGAAGCCCATCCGCCTCACCGGCAGCCGGACCACCGGTGACGGCCTCGTCTACGTGACCTACGAGATCGCGTAACTCCGCCCGCAGGATGGCGGCGGGGCGGATGCGGCTGGCGCGCAGGCCGGGGACGGCGGTCACCGCGACGGCCAGCGCCAGCCCCGCCGCCACCAGCAGGACGAAGGACGAGACCGGCGCGACGACCTGCGGAGCGACGCCGAGCTCGGCGGTGAGGAACCGCCAGGCGACCCGGCCGCAGATCAGTCCGGCCGGGATACCGGCCGCCAGGCCGAGCGCGGTCACCGTGACCGACATCCAGGAGACGGCGGCCCGGACCTCGCCGCCGGTGAACCCGAGGACGCGCAGCACCATCAGGTCGCGCAGCCGGCGGCGGACCGAAGTGAACAGCAGATGCGCGAGGGTCAGCACGCCGAGCGCGCCGAGCGTCAGGCCGAGCGCCAGGGGCAAGCCCTGCAGTTGCCCGAAGTTGACCAGGTCCGCCGGCGTACCCGGCCCGATGACCACGAACGGCCCGGCCCGGTCTAGCCGGGCCGAGAGATCGGCCGTAGCCCGCGGCACGGAGACCCCCGGCCGGAACCTGACCAGGAAGGCGTCCGGCGGCGGCACCGAAGCCGACGGCAAGATCTCGCGCAGGCCACCAACCGTGAGTTCGGCACCGGTGCCGAGCACCAGCGTGTCGTCCATCGGCGGGAAGATCGCGGTTCCGACAATCCGCATGGTGGCGCGCCGCTGGGTGCCGACGATCGACACCGTGACCGTCTGGCCGATCTGACGGCCGATCGCGGCGAGCGTCCGCCGGCCCAGGACGATTTCGTCGTCGCGCAGCGGCCGGGCGCCGTCAGCCTGGACGGCGGCAAGCGACCCGTCGGGTCCCGGCCCGTTCGTGATGGCGCCTACCTGGGCGCCGTCGACCACGACCGGCACGGAGGAATGCGCCGACGTCCACTGGGCTACCTCCGGATCGGCGGCGATGATGCGCGCCGCTGGGTCGAGCGAGCCGCCGGACTGCGGGTAGGCGACCTGCGCGTCCCACGTCACCCCGTAGAGCGCGGGTGAGGCCAGCAGGTTTCCGAGGCTCGCGCCGAACACCACCGCCGCGCTGAGCCCAGCCACTCCCACGGCAGCCGCGGTGACCGCCGACCGCACCGGCAACGCCGTCCGTCCGGCCCCCCGGTGCAGCACCAGCCGGATCCCCGCCTCGCCGGCCACCGGCAACGGCAGGCGGCCGAGAGACGCGCCGCGCGGCGGCCTGCGCACCGCGAGGGCGGCCCGGTTCCGTCGCCAGCTGGCCGCCCGTGCGGCCGGCCACGCGCCGCATGCCACGACCCCGACAGCCACCCCGGCCATGCCCAGGCCGAGCGCCACCCAGTCGGCGCGGAAGCCGGGATGCGGTTCGGCCTCCGCCACCAGCCCGACGGGGAACAGCGGGGAGGCGGCCGCCGCGATGCCCGCCGCCAGCACGGCGCCCACCGCGCCGATCATCGCCGCCCTGGCCATACCGACGGCGGTCAGCTGCCCCGACGTCATGCCCAGCGTCCGCTGGACGCCGAAGTCGGCCGACTCCAGGGCGGTCAGCCGTGCCAGCAGCTGGCCGAATACGAGCAGCCCCACCACGGCTAGCACCCCGGCGAGCAGCCACAGCACGATCGCCTGCTGATGGATCGAGCGCTCGGTGTTCGTCTCCTGCGGCCCGTACGGGTAGGCAGTGAGCGTGCTGGCACCGGCCGGGCCGGCCGCCTGGCGTTCGACCGCGGGCAGGTCCGCCGCGCCACGGCGCAGCCGGACGACGGCGATCTGGCTGCCCGCCAGGCGGCCGCCGACCGTCCGGGCAAACGCCGGCGTCGCCCAGACCGTATCGGTCCCGGTCCCGTACTCCGGCGGGAAGTCGCCCGGCGTCGCGTCGACGGCCACGACACGGAAGCAGAACGGGACCGCCCCGCCGGAAGCGCCAATCAGCTCGACGCACAGCCGGCTCCCCGGTGCCAGGTGCAGCGCCTGCGCCGCGGTGAACTCCACTTCGGCCTCGTCCGCCCGGCGCGGATCGGCCGGCCGGCCGGCCAGCAGCTTCCGGTGCCAGAACGAACCGGGAACCCGGCTGTCCGCCGGCGCGTAGACGTCCAGCACCGCCGGGCTGAGCACGCCGTACGCCGTCACCGCGGCCGCCTCGCTGACCTGGGGAACGCGCTCGCGTCCCGGGGCGACCAGCGCGTCGGGCGCCGCGCTCCACGCGATCAGCGACGGATAAGCGGCGTCGGTGCGTCGCGCACCGGCCGCCACCGCGATGACCATGCCGCCGGCCAGGCCCGCCAGGACGGCGAGCACCAGCCAGGACCGCCACCGCGCCCGCAGCAGAGTGCGGATCACCAGCCACACGGCAGCCACGCCAGTCCCACCTCGCTCCAGGCCAGCGACCGGGGCGACATGCCCCGCGGTCATCGCATTGACTCATCTACGCACGTCAGGCGGCCGCTGGGAAGGAAGCCAGCACCCCCTTGGGGCGGGTATCTGCATGCTGAGCCGGCTAGGACTTGCCAGCCCAGGCTTCCAGCTGGGCGACGAAGTCGCGGGCGGCGGCGGGCCAGCCCAGGGTGCGCTGCACGGCGTCGTGGCCGCGCAGGCCCATCTTGACGCGGAGATCGGGGTCGGCGTCCAGCCGCAGGACCGCGTTGGCAGCCGCCGCGACGTCGCCGAACGGGACCACGAAGCCGCAGTCCGCGTTCTGCACCAGCTCGACGGCGAGCGGCAGCGGCGTCGTCACCACCGGGACGCCGTGCGCCATGTACTCGACGACCTTGGTCGGCATCGAATGGGCGAAGTTGGCCTCGTCGTGCAAGAGCGATAGCCCGGCCAGCGCCCCCTCGGTGAGCCGCAGGGCCTCCGCGTTCGGCACGAAACCGTGCCACCGCGCCAGGTCGCCGGCCGACTCGATGTGGGCGCGTGCCGCCGCGTCCGCGGGGCCGATCAGGTGCACGGCGATGCCGTGCGGCGCCAGCAGCCGGGCCAGCTCCACCATCTCGGCCGAGCCCCGGTCCGGGGAGATGTGGCCGACGTAGACGACGCGGCGCCCGGCGCCTGGCCCGGACGGCGGAGGCGCCTCGTCCGGGACATAGGTCGTGTTGGGCACCACCGGGTGGGTGCCGCTGAACCTGTCGTTGTAGCCGTGCTCGGCGAGGATGAGGAGCAGGCGGCGTTCCGCGAGCCGCTCGGCGAAGTTGACTCCCCCGGCTGCGGCCGGCCGCAGCCAGCCGGGCAGCCATGCCTTCGTCGTCAGCGCCGCCGCGGTGTCCTCGTGCACGTCCCACACCGTCGGCGGGCGGCCGCGGCGGGGCGGCAGCACGAGCAGCAGCTCAGGGTCGTGCACCAGCAGCAGGTCCGCGCCGTCCATCTGGGCGGCCATCGCGGCCTTCGCGGCGCGCAGCGCGCCGAGGCGGCGCCTGCCCACGGCCCGCGGAATGGTGACGGTGGTAAGAGACGGCTGCGTACGTTCCGGAAAATCTTCCAGCTCACCGAACGGGGCAATGTACGTGACCTGATGGCCCGTGTCGAGGAGGGCCCGGATCTGGCGGTAATAGATCCTGGCGTCGGCGGGGTGATGCACGACCGTGCACACGACGACGCGCAACCGCCGGCCCTCCTCTACAGCGGGTATACGGATTCCCCGGTTATCTTGCCACGGGTGTCGAACAGCAGCCGCGCCTTCGCCGCGATGCCGGCCAGGTCGTACTGGGTGTGCGCCTGGAGCAGGATCGTGAGGTCGGCCGGGTCGACCGGGGAGGCGGCGCGCGGGATGTCGCGGCCGTCGACCTGCCAGTTGTCCACGAACGGGTCGTGGTAGCTCAGGTCGGCGCCGCGCTGCAGCAGCTTGCGGGCGATCGGCCGGGCGGGCGACTCGCGCTGGTCGGCGATGTCCTTCTTGTAGGTGACGCCGAGCAGCAGCACGCGGGCGCCGTTCA
>DATBBI010000289.1:0-1809 GCA_036271115.1 Trebonia sp. | reverse complement strand
CAGCCGCCTGAAGGCGCTGACCGAACGGTTCGACCTCGACACCTCCAAGCGGGCTCGCGCCTACTCCCGAGGCAACCGGCAGAAGGTCGCGCTGCTGGCCGCGCTGGCCAGCGACGCGGAACTGCTGCTGCTCGACGAGCCGACGGCGGGCCTGGATCCGCTGATGGAGGCCACCTTCCGCGATTGCGTCAACGACGAGCGGCGTAACGGCCGGACGATCGTGCTGTCTAGTCACATCCTGTCCGAGGCCGAGGCGCTGTCGGACCGGGTGACGATCATCCGCCGTGGCAAAACGGTGGAGACCGGCACGCTCGCCGACATGCGGCACTTGACCACGGTCTCGGTTGAGGCCCAGCTCAGGGCGCCGGCCGCGCTCGACGGGATGCCGGGCGTGCACGAGCTGGCTGTCACCGGGACGGTGGTGCGCTGCCGGGTGGATGACGCCGCCCTGGATGAGGTGGTCGGCCGCCTGCACCGGGCCGGCATCCGGTCTTTGACCTGCCGGCCACCGACCCTCGAGGAACTCTTCCTCCGTCACTATTCACCGGAGCGGTCCCCGGCCGGGAGCCAGCGATGACCGGCTTCGCCGGCACCGGGCAGCTCAGCAAGCTCGCGTTCCGCCGCGATGGCGTCGCGCTGCCCGCCTGCGTCTTTGGCATCGCCGCGCTGCTGGCCATCACCGCCCGCGATCTCACGGTGCTGTACCCGACCGCCGCCGGCCGGCTCGCGGTGGCGAGGGGAGCCAGCGCGAACCCGGCACTGCGATTCCTCCTGGGCCGGCTGAACGGCACCTCGGTCGGCGCCTTCCTGGCCGCGCGGTGGAGCGTGTGGGGGGCGGCCTTCGCGGTCCTGCTGACGATCTTCATCGTGGTCAGGCACACCCGGGGCGATGAGGAGGCCGGGCGGCTTGAACTGGTCGGCTCGGCCGCGGTGGGCCGGCAGGCGCCGCTCACCGCGGCGCTCCTGGCGGCCGCGGCGGCCAACGTGGCGATAGCCCTGCTGACCTGCCTCTGGCTACTGGTCCTCAAGATGCCGTTGGCGGGCTCGGCCGCACTGGCGCTGTCCATCAGCGGGTGCGGGCTGGTGTTCGGCGGCGTGGCCGCCATCGGTGCCCAGCTGGCGGTCACCGCGCGGGGCGCCCGCGGCATCGCGATCGCCGCGCTCGGCGCCGCCTTCGTACTGCGCGCGGTCGGCGATACCGCTCCGGCCCGGGGGACATGGCTGTCCTGGGCTTCGCCGCTCGGGTGGGTAGAACTCACCCGCGCGTTCGGTTCCGCCGGCGAGCGCTGGTGGGTGCTCACCTTGCCGCTCGCGGCATCCGCCGTCCTAGTGGCGGCGGCGTTCCTGCTCGCCGCCTGGCGTGACCACAGCGCGGGAGTGCTGCCAGACCGACCGGGACGGGCGACCGCCTCTGGTCTCCTGCATGGTCCATTCGGCCTGGCGTGGCGGCTGCAGCGGCCTGTGCTAGCCGCCTGGCTGGCCGCGTTCGTCTTCGCCTTTGCCGCGCTCGGCGCGGGCGCTAACGGGGTCGGCTCGATTATCGGCGGCAGCGCCGTGCTGAGGCAGTACCTCCTCAGGGTCGGCTACCGGGCCACCGTCATCGACGCCTACCTATCCGCCCTCATGCTGATCGCCGGGCTTGGCGCCGCCGTGTACTCGACATCTGCAGTACTCCGGCTGCGGACCGAAGAGACGGGGAACCTGGCCGAGCCCGTCCTGAGCGCGGCCACAGGGCGGATCCGGTGGGCGCTCAGCCATATCTCGGTCGCGGTCGGCGGTGCGTGCCTGCTCCTCGCGGCGGCCGGGCTG
>DATBBI010000288.1:0-2181 GCA_036271115.1 Trebonia sp. | reverse complement strand
TGGTCGGGCCGGGGCGCCTCCACCGCGTCGCAGACCGCGTGGGCGCTGCTCGCGCTGCTCGCGGCCGGCGAGCGGGAGTCCGCGGCCGTCGAGCGCGGGGTCCGGTGGCTGGCGCAGACCCAGCGCGCGGACGGCACCTGGGATGAGCCGCAGTTCACCGGAACCGGCTTCCCGCGCGACTTCTACCTGAACTACCACCTGTACCGCCTGGCGTTCCCGTTGTCCGCGCTCGGCCGATACGTAAGGGGTAATCAGCATGACTGAGACCATCCCGCAGCCCAGCGCGACCGAGGACGCGGATTTCGCCGAGCGCGGGCCGGAGACCCCGGCGGCCGCGAACGGCGGGCTGCTGGTGCTGGCGCCGCTGCGCCTGGAGGCGAACGCGGTGCGCCGCGGGCTGCGCGCGGCGTCCAGCCGCGTCCAGCGCACCGGCATGGGCGCGGCCCGGTCGAGGAAGAGCGTGACCGGCGAGAGCAAGCCCGGACCGTTCGGTGCGATGGTCGTGATGGGCACCGCGGCGGGGCTAGCCGACGACCTCAGCCCGGGAGACCTGGTCGTCGCGACCGAGGTGTCCGACGGCGACGCCGCCGTGCCGCTGCCCGGCGCCGACCTGCTCGCGGCCGAGCTGCGCCGGGCGGGGCTGCCCGCGCGGGCGGGCAAGATCGTCACGGTGCCGAGGATCGTCAAGGCGGCGGAGCGCAAGGCGCTGGCGGCCGAGGGGTACCTGGCCGCGGACATGGAGACCGCCGCGCTGGTCGGTGCCGCGGGCGAGCGGCCGGTTGCCGTCATCAGGGCGGTGTCCGACACCGGGTTCGGGCCCGGGATGGTCAGCGGCGGGCTGGCCGCGCTCCGGTCGCTGCGGCTGGCCGCGCCGGTCGCCGAGCGGTGGGCCGCCGTCTGCGGGGAACGGGCCGTGCTGCTGGCGGGGCCGCGGTCGTTCTGCGCCGGGGTGGAGCGGGCCATCGAGATCGTCGAGCGGGCCCTCGAGCTGCGCGGCGCGCCCGTGTACGTACGCAAGCAGATCGTGCACAACACCCGGGTGGTCTCCGACCTGGAGCAGCGCGGCGCCGTGTTCGTTGACGAGCTCGACGAGGTGCCGGACGGCGCCACGGTCGTGTTCTCCGCGCACGGGGTGTCGCCCGCGGTGCGGGACGCGGCGTCGGGCCGCGGGCTGTCGGTCATCGACGCGACGTGCCCGCTGGTGTCGAAGGTGCACGCTGAGGCGCGCCGGTTCGCCCGCGAGGGCTTCACGGTCGCGCTGATCGGCCACGCCGGGCACGAGGAAGTGGAAGGCACCCTCGGAGAGGCACCAGAATCCACCGTGCTGGTGGAGACGGCCGCCGATGTGGCGGCGCTGTCACCCGCGGACCCGTCGAAGGTGGCCTACCTTATGCAGACCACGCTGGCCGTTGACGAGGCGGCCGACGTGGCGGGCGCGCTGCGGGAGCGGTTCCCCTCGATGCGGGCGCCGGGCAGCGACGACATCTGCTACGCGACGACGAACAGGCAGGTGGCGGTCCGCGCCGTCGCCACGGAGGCAGACCTGGTGCTCGTCGCGGGCTCGAAGAACTCCTCCAACTCGGTGCGGCTGGTGGAGCGGTCGCAGCGGGCGGGCACGCCCGCTTACCTCATCGACGGAGCCACGGACATCCAGCTCTCCTGGCTGTACGGAGTCTCCGTAGTCGGGCTCACGGCGGGGGCATCCGCGCCGCCGGCAGTGGTCAGCGAGATCATCGCGGCGCTCTCCGGGCTCGGCACAGTCACGGTGACCGAGCGGGTCACCACCACCGAATCAGTACAGTTCGGCCTGCCCAGGGAGGTACGGCGCTAATGTCTATGCCATTGTCCGTCAGCATGCGCATCGGGGCACACCTGATGAAGCAGAAGCTGCGCGGCAACAAGAAGTTCCCGCTGCTGGTGGAGCTGGAGCCGCTGTTCGCCTGCAACCTCAAGTGCGCCGGCTGCGGCAAGATCCAGCACCCCGCATCGGTGCTCAAGCAGCGGATGCCGGTGGAGCAGGCGGTCGCGGCGATCGAGGAGTCCGGCGCGCCGATGGTGTCCATCGCCGGCGGCGAGCCGCTGATGCACCCGCAGATCGAGGTCATCGTCGAGGAGCTGCTCAAGCGCAAGAAGATGGTCTTCCTGTGCACGAACGCGGTGCTGCTCCCCAAGCACCTGCAC
>DATBBI010000287.1:0-5443 GCA_036271115.1 Trebonia sp. | reverse complement strand
GGATCGAGCTTGATCGAGCGCCAGCCGGGGATCACCCGGTATCCGACGCCGCCGGGCAGCGCCGGGCCGGTCGCGGCGACCTGGCCGAAGTCACGGTCGTAGCCGAGCGCGCACAGCACCCCGCCCACCGTCGGGTCCACGTCGCCGTCGGTCAGGCTGGCCGCGCTGAGCGCGACCGCGATGGCCTGCGCGAGCAGCGGGCTGACCGTCACGGTGAGCGGGGCCGTCGCCTCGCGCGCCGCGTCCCCGAGGGCGACGAGCTCGGAGTCGTCACGGAACCTGCTGCACGTCAGGTCGAGCTCGGTGAGGTCCTCGGCGAGCAGGTCCCTGGCGGCATCCAGCTGTCCCGGGTCGGTGACCACGAGCTGGATCAGCATGCCGAGCGCGCGCCACGCCGTGAACGCCGTCGGTTCTTCCCGCGGACCAGTGCCGAGGGGGGACTGAGTCATAGGCACGCCACTAGAAGTTCGAACCGCCGGAGGTAATCTGGCCGCCGCCGGTTGACTGCACCGGCTGATTGACCGGCGCCTGCAGGTTGCCCGAGTTGTTCGACGAGTTGGACGAGTTCGAGCCAGCCGAGTTCGACGAGTTCGAGCCGCTGGATGAGTTCGAGGAGCTGGAGCCGCTGGACGAGTTGGAGCCGCTCGACGTGCTCGAGCCTGAGCCGGAGCTCGCCGACCCGGTGCCCGTGCTGGCGCCCGTGCTGGAGGTGGAGCCGCTCGAGTGCGTCGATGCCTTGCTCGTCGAACCGGGCAGCACGGCGGCCACCGCCCCCGCCGCGAGCAGGCTGGCGACGCCGACGGTGGCGGTCGCGGTGTTCAGCCTGCGCCGGCCGCGCTCCCGCTCCGCGACGGCCCGCGAGACATACCGCGCCGCCCCGTGGCCGCGCGGTACTTCGTTACGGTCGTCCCAGCTCTCCATGATCGCAGTCTGGCATCCCTAGTTGTGGGCGTCGTTGAGACAGCTTCTCAGCAGACTATGTCCTTTTCCTGGGTGATAATCGACCGATGAGCAATGCCGCCGCTACCGCCGCCTTCCGCGCCGCGCGCGACCTCCTGCTGGATCACCGCGACGACTACGCCGCCGCCCGGGAAGCGTTCGACTGGCCCAGCCTGGAAGAGTTCAACTGGGCGCTCGACTGGTTCGACGTGATCGCCGCCGAGCACGGCGACCGGACCGCGCTGCGCGTCGCCGGTGACGACGGCTCCGACGAGGCGGTGAGCTACGCGGCGATGGCGGCCCGCTCCAATCAGGTGGCGAACTGGCTGCGCGGCCTCGGCGTCCGCCGCGGGGACCGGGTGCTGCTCATGCTCGGCAACGTGGTGCCGCTGTGGGAGGTCATGCTCGCGGCGATCAAGCTCGGCGCGGTGATCATCCCGGCTTCGACGCTGCTGCAGCCTGCCGACCTAGCCGACCGGGTCTCCCGGGGCGACGTCAGGCACGTGGTGGCCGAGGCGGCGCAGGTGCCGAAGTTCGCGGATGTCCCCGGCGGCTGGACCCGGGTGATCGTCGGCGAGGACGCACCTGGCTGGCACTCCTACGCGGGCGCGCGCGAGGCGGCGGCGGGCTTCGCGCCCGACGGGGTCACGAAGGCGGCCGACCCGCTGCTGCTCTACTTCACCTCGGGGACGACCTCGCAGCCCAAGCTCGTCGGGCACACGCACGTCAGCTACCCGGCGGGTCACCTGTCCACGATGTACTGGATCGGCATCGAGCCCGGTGACGTGCACCTGAACATCTCCTCCCCCGGCTGGGCGAAGCACGCCTGGTCCAACCTGTTCGCCCCGTGGAACGCCCAGGCTACGATCCTCATCCTCAACCAGTCCAGGTTCAACGCCGCCGGCCTGCTGACAGCGCTCGGCGACTGCGGGGTGACCTCGTTCTGCGCGCCGCCGACGGTCTGGCGGATGCTCATCCAGGCCGACCTCGGCACCGCGGACGTTAGGGCACTGCGCGAATGCGTGGCGGCAGGCGAGCCGCTGAACCCGGAGGTGATCGAGCGGGTCCGCAAGGCCTGGGGGATCACCGTGCGGGACGGCTTCGGGCAGACGGAGACGACCGCGCAGATCGGCAACACCCCGGGCCAGCCGGTGAAGCCGGGCTCCATGGGGCGGCCGCTGCCCGGCTACCCGGTCACGCTCGTCGACCCGGTGACCGGCGAGCCCGGCAGGGACGGGGAGATCTGCCTGGACCTCAGCGAGCGGCCGCTGGGGCTGATGACCGGCTACCTCGGCGACGCCGAGCGCGACGCCGACGCCATGCGCGGCGGCTACTACCACACCGGCGACGTCGCGACCTCCGATGACGACGGCTACATCACGTACGTCGGGCGCACGGACGACGTGTTCAAGGCGTCGGACTACCGGATCTCGCCGTTCGAGCTGGAAAGCGTGCTGATCGAGCACGAGGCGGTCGCCGAGGCGGCGGTCGTCCCGTCCCCCGACCCGATCAGGCTCGCGGTGCCCAAGGCCTACGTGCTGCTCGCCGCCGGCGCCGTACCCGGCCCCGAGCTGGCGCGGGACATCATGGCGTTCTGCCGCGAGCGGGTGGCACCCTACAAGCGCATCCGCAGGATCGAGTTCGCCGACCTGCCCAAGACGATCTCGGGCAAGATCCGGCGCGTCGAACTGCGCGGGCAGGAAAGCGAGTCCCGTGGCGGGCGCGGGGTCACCGAGTTCTGGGAAGAGGACTTCGGCTAGCTCGTTACGTCCCCGGACGTGAACCTGGCCCACGCGATCGCGCAGAACACCGCCGCGTACACCCCGAACGACAGCAGTCCGTGCCACAGCGTCGTGGTGTCCACCGGCATGCGCAGCAGCGAGTCGAAGCTGTTCCACCAGTGCGTCGGCAGGTAGGGCGCGACGGTCGCGAACTGCGGGATCTGGTCGACCACCTCGCTGGCCACGACCAGGATCATGACGGCCGCGATCGCGCCGATCGCGTGCTCTGTGAACGTCGACACCGCCAGCCCGATCGCGCCGAGCGCGGCCATCGCGGCGCAGACGTACAGCGTCACTAGCAGCACCCGCACCAGCCCGGTGCCCAGCGAGACGGTCGTCCCCGACAGCAGCGTCACCGGTCCAACGGGGAACAGGATCACCCCGACGATCAGCGCGACCGCCGAGACGATGACCGTGGCCGTCACCGCCCACACGACGATCGCCAGGTACTTCACGGCCAGCAGCCGGGTCCGGCCGGCCGGCACCGTGAGCAGGTAGCGCAGCGTTCCGTAGCCGGCCTCGCCGGCCACCGAGTCGCCGGAGATCACGGAGATCACCACCGGCAGCACCAGGATCAGCAGCAGCGACAGCGCGATGAACGTGAGGAACACGCCGTTGCCCGCGAGCTGGTTGAAGAAGGCCGCGCCCCCGCTGGCAGGCCCGCCCCCACCGCCTTCCCCGCCGTGGGACGCCGGCGCCGCGAGCTTCAGCCCGATCCCGATCAGCAGCGGGAACAGCACCACGACGAGGAGCAGCAGCTGGTTCCGCCGCCGGAAGAAGACGAGTCGGAGCTCGTTAAGGAAAAATCTCAGGTTTCCCCGAACGTACGCGACTGACTCCCGGCCGCCCGTTGCTCCGGCAGGGACTTCCGCCTGGCTAATGGTCGACATCGAAGCCCTCCCCGGTGAGGCCGACGAAGAGGTCCTCCAGGCTCGGGGACTCGACAGAAAGGCCGCGCACCCCGACGCCGGCGTGCACCAGCTCGGCGCAGATGACCTCGGGTTCCGCGTCGCCGATCTCGGCGGTGATCGTGTCCTCCCCTTGCGACGGGTCGGCGAGGCCCAGCTTGCCGAACACCTTGGCCGCCACCGCCACGTCCGCCGTGACCACCGTGATGCGGGCCGCCCCCGTGTGGCGCAGCTCGGGCAGCGAGCCCTGGAAGACCAGCTTGCCGCCCCGCATCACGCCGACGTGCGAGCACACCTGCTCGACCTCGGCCAGCAGGTGCGAGGACACGAAGACGGTGATCCCGTCCGCGGCGATCTGCCTGACCAGCGCGCGCACCTCGCGGGTGCCCTGCGGGTCGAGCCCGTTGGTCGGCTCGTCCAGGATGATCAGCTCGCGCGGCCGCAGCAGGCCGACCGCGATCGCCAGCCGCTGCTTCATGCCGAGCGAGTAGTTCCGGTACCGCTTCCTCGCCGCCGCGGTCAGCCCGACCCGCTCCAGGGCCTGACCGATCCGCGCCGCCGCCGACTTCGACGACGCGGACCGGTCAGCCGCGTCGTACCTGGCCAGGTTGTCCCAGCCGGACAGGTACGCGTAGAACGCCGGCCCCTCCACCAGCGAGCCCACCCGGGACAGCACCGAGACAGTGCCCTCCGGCATTGGTACGCCAAGCAGCTGAGCAGTACCGCTGGTCGGGTAGGCCAGGCCGAGCAGCATGCGGATCGTGGTGGTCTTGCCCGACCCGTTCGGGCCGAGGAAGCCGTAGACCGCGCCGCGCGGCACCGCCAGGTCGATGTGGTCGACCGCCAGCTGACCCCCGAACCGCTTGGTCAGCCCCTCGCTGGAGATGGCCAGGGCCTCGGCAGTCATCAGGACGTGTGCCCGACCGCTGCGTACAGCACGCTCGGCTGGACCGCGCCGATGTAGACCTTGCCGCCGGTCATCAGGACCGAGACCAGGCTGGTCTGCAGCAGCGTGCCGTGGCCCCAGGACCCGGAGACCGGCTTGGCCGCGCCGAGCAGCGCGCCGATGATCTTCTGGCTATCGCCGCCGAGCCCGCCCGGCCCCGCCGACGGAGCAGTGGGGGCGTTAGAGGCGGCCGCGCCCGTTCCGAGTGAGGAAAGAAGGTCTTGCTGCGGCAGCGAAACCACGGTGAGCCAGTCTTTCCCGTAGGTGCCGAAGCCGCTCATGGCCTGCTTCTGCTTCTGCGTGGGTGAGCCAGCCTCGTGACCCATGTTGACCTTGTCCACCGACGCGCCACGCGGCGGGGTGAAGTTCAGGTTCGCCGCCGCGGGCGCGGTGTTCATCGACAGCTGCGTGTAGCCGACCTGGAAGGCCGGGCCGGCGGCGCCCTTCGCGAAGACCTGGACCCGCAGCGGCATGCCGTACTTGGCGTCGACCGCGATCACCACCCGGCCGACCAGCGACCTGTAGTCCTTCGGCTTGAGCACCAGCTGATAGGCGGGCTCGTTCGCGATCGAGACGTTGTCCTGCACGCTGACCAGCGTGGTCTTGCCAACGGCCTGGAGTATTTCGTTAGCGGCCTGCTGGGGGGTGAGCACCGGCCCGGTGGGCAGCTTTTGCGCGTGCTTTTGCGACGCTGCGGGCGCGGTGAACTCGGTGACCGAGTTGCTGGTGCTCTCCCAGAGCCACAGCGTGTTCGCGGACCTGATGACGTCGGTCTCGCTCATCGGCTGCTGCACCGACAGCCGGAAGTGCTGCGCGTTCAGGTAGTAGACCTTGATCGTGTGCGAGCCGGTGAGCAGCGACGACAGCGA
>DATBBI010000286.1:0-12463 GCA_036271115.1 Trebonia sp. | reverse complement strand
GCCCGCGCTGCTGTCGATCTTCGGGCGCGCGGCGTTCTGGCCGTCCAAGCCCAAGCCAGGCGGCCCCACCAGCGGGGCGTGGGGCCGGATCGCCGCGCGCATCGTCAAGCGCCCGGCGGTCGCGCTGACCGTCGGCGTGATTGTGTTCGGCGCGCTGGCGACCGCGGTCACCGCGTACCAGAGCGCCGGGTTCGGCGGCACCATCTCGGCGCCCGCCGGGACCGACTCCGCGGCCGGCACCGACCTGCTGAACAAGTACTTCCCGTCCACGGCCGCCAACCCGACGAACCTCGTCTACAAGCTGCCGGTGCCCGCCTGGGACGAGGCGCCCGCCATCCAGGCGGCGACCGTGAAGCTCGGGGCGTCCAAGGAGTTCACCGGGGTGACCGGGCCGCTCAATCCGGTCGGCGGCACCGGGTTCACCCCGGCCCAGTACAGCGCGCTGCACGCCGTGCTCGGCTCCGGCCCGCTTTCGGCGACCGTGCCGCCCATTCCGGCCGCCCTGGCCGGCAAGGTCACGGCTGACCAGTGGAACGGGGCGTACCAGCTGTACCGGGCGACTCAGCAATTCGTGTCCACGGACGGCAAGACGATCCAGTTCGAAACCTCGCTCGCGGCCGGCGATCCGTCCACCACGGCGGCGCTCAACGCGGTGCCCGCGGTGCGCGACGCGGCGGCGTCGGTGGTGCCGATCCTGCACGCCACCGATTACGGCGTCGCCGGCGAGGCGCCCGCGCTGTACGACATCAGCGCGATCTCCAATAGCGACCTGGCGCACGTGATCCCGATCGCGATCATCGTGATCGGCGTGCTGCTCGCGCTGGTCATGCGGTCGCTGGTCGCGCCGCTGTACCTGATCGCGTCGGTGGCGCTGTCGTACTTCGCCGCGCTGGGGCTCGCCGTCATCCTGTTTATCGAGCTGGGGAATTCCGGCGGCATCACCTTCATCCTCCCGTTCCTGTTGTTCATCTTCCTGCTGGCGCTCGGCGAGGACTACAACATCCTGGTCATGACCAGGATCAGGGAGGAAGCTCACCATTATCCGCTACGCGAGGCAGTGTCTCGCGCACTGTCCGTGACCGGCACGACGGTCACGTCGGCCGGCCTGGTGCTCGCCGGGACATTCGCGGTGTTCGCCGTGGTCGGCGGGCGCGGCTCCGGCGGTTCGCAGATCGTGGACGTCGGCGTCGGCCTCGCGGTCGGCGTCATCATGGACACGTTCGTGGTCCGCACCGTGCTGGTGCCGTGCACCGTGGTGCTGCTCGGCAAGTGGAACTGGTGGCCGTCGAAGATAACCGTCGAGAGCCCGCCCGCAGACTCGGTGACCGCGAGCGCGGACGCGCTAGGGCTGTCGGATTCCGTGTCGGAATCGCCTGACGGCGTGTCCGACACCACGTCGCCGACTCGCACCGAGCGGCCCGGACGTGACTAATTGTCGTCATGATCTCCGGACATGCCGGGCGGGGTGCTTTGCTTATGGGGCGCTGACCGGGAGACTCTTACGGAAGTGGTTCGGGGAAGGGACGCCGATGCAGGAACTGCGCTTCGTCGCGGTCAGCGAGGACGGCAGTTACGCTGTCCTCGCCGTCCCAGGGCGGAGCGCGCGCTATACCTTGCCGATCGACGAACGGCTCAGGGCTGTCGCGCTCGGCCAGACCTCCCGGCTCGCCCAGTACGAGATCGAAGTGGAGAGTCCCTTGCGACCCAAGGAGATCCAGGCACGGATCCGCGCCGGTGAGACAGCCGAAGAGATCGCCGACGCGGCCGGTATCCCGGTCGAGCGCGTGCGCTGGTTCGAGGGCCCGGTCCTCGCCGAGCGGGCCTACATCGCGCAGCAGGCGCAGGCCGCCTCGGTGCGGCGGCCGGGTGACTCTTCTGGGCCTGGCCCCCGGCTTGCGGACATCGTGCCGTCCCGGCTGAAGGCCCTGGGCGCCGACCCGGACGACGGGCAGTGGGACGCACGCAAGCGCGGCGACGGGAACTGGCAGCTCACGCTCACCTTCACGGCCGCGGGACGGCTGCACGTCGCGGAATGGATGTTCGACACCCGCCGCCGTCATGTGCTTCCCGAGGACGATAACGCCGCCCGGCTGTCGCTGCCCGAGGCCGAGCTGCCGCCGCTGTTGGCGCCCATGCCCGGCGAGGCGACGGTGACGCCGCTGGCCCCGCGCCTGGGCGCGGTGTCGGCCGGCGGCATGGGCGGCGCCGGTCCTGTCGGGGGTTCCGGCCCCAGCGGCGGCGGCCGGTTCCGCGCGGAGCGCCCGGCTGCCTCGGAACGATCCGGCGCCTCCGAACGGCCCGCGGCGCCCGAGCGCCCGGCGATGTCGCACACCCCGGCCGCGTCCCCGACGCTCCCCCGCCCCGCGCACCGCGACCCGGTGCCCGAACGGCCACCCGCCGCGTCCGGTACCGCTTCCGATGATTCCGAACGATCCCGGCCGGCTCCCCAGCACCCGCTCGTCTTCGAGGAGCAGGACCCGGACGCGCTCGACATCCAGCCCCCAATAGAACCCCCGCCGATTCAGCCCGCCGCGTCGGTTCAGCCTGAGCCGACGGCGACGCCGCCCATACCAGAGCCGGCCGCGGCGGAACCCGCCGCCGAAGAGGCGCCCGCGCGCTCCCGCGCGGGCAAGAAGAACCCCCGCGGCCGCCGCTCGTCGGTCCCGTCGTGGGACGAGATCATGCTCGGCAGCTCCCGCCAGCGCGACTGACCGCTGCCGCCTTAGGTGGTCGATGTCACATCGACCACACTCTTTGGTGGACGATGTCCCATCGACCACGTTCCTGGTGGCGCGCCCTATCCAGCCACAGCGCGCTAGAGGCGAGCTGCGCATCTTGCTGTTATCAGCGTAGGTAACCCCAGCGGTGGAGGTCTTCCGTCACAGGGGGTCACTGTGGTGAGCCTGCCGCCAGCCGACCCGGCTTAGTGGTGTTATTCCGGGGCGATATGCCCCGGAATAACACACGTAGAGGCTCTGCTGTGGCCGCGGCGGCCGCTTCTTGCTGTTATCGCAACAGTCGCCAGGTGACCGGATGGGAGCCGAGGTTGGCTGGCGCTGGGCTAAGCGGCGCTGCCATGGGTGGTCGATGTCACATCGACCACGCTCTTTGGTAGACGATGTCACATCGACCACGTTCCGGGGTGTGGTGGGACGCGGGTGGTGGGGTGCTTGTGGCGGAGGCGCTCGGGGTGGGGGGCCCGGCGTGGGGGCTCGGCGGGGGGCGTGGTTGTGGTGCGCGTGGTGGGGGTGCGGCCGGGGGCGGGCGCGGGGGGTTAGCCGGTTTGTTTGAGGGAGAAGCCCCAGTTCAGGATCTTGGCGGCGTCTTGGGCGCCGGCGCCGGGGCCGGTTGGCGGGCTGCCGAGGACGACGCCGATCAGGGTGCGGCCGCCGCGGACGACCTCGAAGAGCAGGCAGTGGCCCGCCGCGTCGGTGAAGCCGGTCTTGATGCCGACCGCGCCCGGGTAGTAGCCGATCAGCTCGTTCGAGTTCCCCCACCAGTAATGGCCGTGGCCGTTGCCCTTCTGCAGGTTGTAAAACCGCTCGTCCACGATCGAGCGGAATACCGGTGACTGCATCGCCAGCTCGCCCAGCTTCAGCAGCTCGGCGGGCGTGGAGTAGGTGGAGGTCTCGGTCGGGTACGGCAGCCCGTCGGGCGACGTGAAGTGCGTGCGGGTGAGGCCCAGCTGGGCCGCGGTCGCGTTCATCTTCGCGATGAACGCAGGCAGTCCCGGGCCGTAGGCGGTCGCCAGCACGTACGCGGCGTCGCAGGCCGACACGAGCAGCAGGGCGTGCAGTAGCTCGCCCGGGGTCAGCACCTGACCGGGCACCAGCCCGGCGCTGTTCGCGCCGTACTTGGTGACGTAGGCGATCACGGACTTGGGGATCTTGATCGGCCTGTTCAGGTTGCCCGCCCTGAGGACGATCAGGGCGGTCATGACCTTGGTGATGCTCGCGATCGGCCGTTCCGTGTCGCCGCCCGACGACCAGAGCAGCTGGCCGGTCGTCGCGTCCGCGAGGATGCCCGCCTTCGCCTTGACCCCGCGCGGCGCGCCGGTGACCACGATCCGCGGCCCGGCGGGCGCGGGCGCAGTCGGCGCAGCCGTCGCGCGGGCGCTGGCGGCGGCAGCGGCCGCGGAGCCCGCGGCGACGACGCCGGCCGGCGGACGGGTGGAATCGCCCGCGTAGGCGAGCCCCGCGCCGGCCGAACAGCCCCCGATCGACCCGCCGACCGTCACTACCAGCGCGGCGATCATCAACCGTGCGGGCAGTCGCATAACACTCCGGAGGGCTAGGGCGGGGGGTCGGGTGAAGGCCAGCCCCGATCGTACGGTGTCACATCCGCGCACAGCCGCACAATCGGCAAAGCAGCCAGCGGCGGCTTACGCCCTGGCGAGAACGCCCGCCAGCGCGTCGCGGGCCGAGCGCGTCACGTCCGCCACCTCGTAGCCGGTCAGCTCGCCGGAGCGTTTCAGCACCCGCCCGTCGGCGAGTACCGTATCGACGTTGCCGGGGTGCGCCGCGGTGACGAGCAGCCGGGCGGGATCGGTGAGCACGCCGAGGTTCGGGGCGTCGACGGAGACGACGATGATGTCCGCGCGCTTGCCGGGCGCCAGCGACCCGGTCACCGCGCCGAGCCCGAGGCTCCGCGCGCCCTCGATCGTCGCCAGCCGCAGCACGTCCCGCGCGGTCAGCGCGAACTCGTCGTAGGCCAGCGCGTTGGCGCAGCCCTGCGTCACCTTCATGATGGCGAACATGTCGGCGTTGCCGGACAGCATCGTGGTGTCGACGGACAGGCCGGTCGGCACGCCCGCCGCCAGCAGCGCGCCGGTGACCGGCTGGCCGTAGCCGATCTGCAGTTCCGTGAACGGGGACACGCTGGCCGGCGTCTGGTGCTCCGCGGCGAGCGCGATTTCCCCGGCCGACGCGTTGTTCAGGTGAATGACCTGCAGGTCGGGGCCGAGCAGCCCCTCGGCGGCGTAGGTCGTCAGCTGCCCGGCGGCGTGCCGCGGCCCGCACGCGTGCACCGAGACCGGCAGGCCGAGCCCGCGCCCGGTCTCGATCTCCTCGCGGTAGAGCGCCGGCGCCACCCGCATGGCGGGGTTGCTGCCGCCGGTGCCCCGCCAGGCCATGCCGAGGTGGATGCGGCCGTCCGCGCTGTAGGCCGGCCACGCCGACGCGACCCGGGCGAGATTGTCCAGGGCCATCAACCGGTCGTTCCGGTGACCGGTTTCGTAACCGAACGAAAAGCGCGCCCGCAGCCCGGACTCCGACAGCGCCCGCAGCCCGGCTTCGGCCCAGTCGATCCCGCGGATGTTGTGCGCCCAGTCGTGCACCGTGGTGATACCGGCGTCGATCGCCTCCGCGCACGCGAGCCGCGTCCCGGCGTAGGTGTCTCCTGGCAGGAAATGCCTGCCGAGCGCGACGCATGTGACGAAATAGCCGGAACGTGCGGGGCTCTCTCCGTCAGGCCGGCCGTCTGACAGCCCGCGGAGCAGCGTGTTCCACATGTGCCAGTGGGTGTCGACGAGCCCGGGCGCCACGATCTTCCCGGTCGCGTCGATGACGTCCGCGCCGGGAGCATCCACGCCCGCCCCGAGCGCGACGATCTCGCCGTCGCGGACGTGCACGTCACCGCCGGGAATGTCACCGCCGGAATCCATCGTCAGGACGTAACCGCCGCGGATGAGGACGTTGCCGCCCGGCACGGATGCGCTCGATGTCACGGTCGCCCAGCTTAGTTGTGCCTGGTGATTTCCGGGGTTGCCGCCTCGTCGGCAACGTCGCCGGCCGTGTCTGCGGAACCGCGGGTGTCCCTGAAGACGACCCAGCGCATCATGCAGTACAGGTAGGCGGCCTCGCACAGCGCGGCGATGACGCGGGCGAGCTCGAAGTAGACGCCGACGGCGGCCAGCAGATCGGTGAGCCCGAGCACGAAGATCAGGTAGTTGCTCACGCTGACCGCCACGAAGAGCGGCAGCTGGGCGCCGACCGCGGCGTGCGACCGGAAGTTCAGCACGCGGTTCAGCGCGTAGCTGGTCAGCGAGGCGGTCCCGTACGAAAGCGTGACCGCGAGCGGCAGCGGCCAGCGCAAGACGCCGTGCGCGACGCCGAGAATCGCCAGGTCGAGGAAGAAGGTGAACAGATTGATCAGCAGGTAGCCGAGGAGGCTCGGCGCGACCACCCGGGACAACCCGAACGGGAGCCTGTGGACGATCGCCGTCATCGCGGCGGCGAACCGCGCTCGGTGGGCCACGATTCCATTGTGCCGTGCGCCGGCGCTGGGCTGTCCGGCGGCACTGAGCCGCGCCGGCGGTGTGCGGCGGGCGGCGGTCTCTGTGGCGCTTGTGAAAGCAGTCACGCGGTGGTGTCGGGTAGGTCACGAAACGATCTCGTGAAGCGCCGATGGAAGCGTGGTTGTGGTTGTGTGCGTTGACGTTACGAGGGTAGCGATGGCAGTTACCAGCGCCGTTCTCGCAAGCTCACGGAGTATCATCGCTAGGGGTCAACGGTGGGTCTGGCGAATTCCGTGACACGTGTTCGAGCGAATGTCTGTCCGTGTGTCCGTATATCTGTGCGCCCGTGCCAGGAGGATATGAATGGCCGTCATGGTAGACCCGCCGCAGCGCGACAGCGCTGACGAGCGATCTGCCCAGACGGCCACCGCGGAACTGCGGACGATAACCACCATCGCCCCTGCCATTACCTCTCTCCCGGCACCGGCCCAGGCTCCGGTTTCGCCTCCGCCGCCTAAGCTCGCCGAGCCGCCGATCCCTGGCGGGCGCGTCGAGGCGCTGATGGGGCGGCTCATCAAGGTCCTCGCGCACAGCCGGCTGGCCCGCCCGCTGCCCGCGGTGACGCTGAGCGCGCTCGGGCTCGCCGGGGTCGCGTTCGTGGGGCTGTGCGCTACCGCCCCGCGGCCGAGCGTCGCCACGCCGCCGGTGCTGCTGCCGCTGACGTCGCTGGCTCGTGACCTCGGGGCGCCGCACCTGCCGGACATCCTCGCGAACATCATCATGTACGTGTCGATCGGGCTGTCCTGCCTGGGCCTGGCCATGATGCTGTGGGCCAACAGCCGGGGCTGGTCCCCCAACCCGCGGCGCGTCTTCTGGACCGCGGCCGGCGCGGTCGCGGTGCTGGTGAACATCACCCCGGTCGGCTCGTCGGACGCGGCCAGCTACGCCGCCTACGGGCGGATCGCGTCGCTCGGCCACAACCCCTACACGTTCCGGCCCATCGACCTGCTCGGCGGCAAGAACAACCCGTACACGATGCTGGTCAGCCCGCAATGGCAGCACACGCCGTCGGTGTACGGGCCGGTGGCGACCTGGACGCACCTGCTCGCCGCGCAGATCGGCGGCGCCAAGCCGTGGGCCACGATCTGGGTACTGATGATCATGGTCGGGGCGGCGTTCCTCCTCACCGGTTACGTGCTGCTGCGGACGGCGGCCGACCCGGTGCGCGCCGTGCTGTTGTGGGTGGCGAACCCGCTGCTGATCACCGAGCTGGTGATCGGCGGCCACATGGACGCCTTCGTCGCGCTGTTCGCGATCGCGGCCATTGTCGTGTCCAGACGCTGCACCACCGTCTGGCATGACGTGCTCGTGGGGCTGCTCGTCGGCGCGGCGCTCGGCATCAAGGTGAGCGCCGCCTTCGTCGCGCTCGGCATCGCGATCCCGCTGATGCACGACCGCACGTGGGCGCGGCTGGCCAGGATCGCGACCGTCGCCGCGGCGACCACCCTGGGGCTCTACTACTTCAGCTACGGCTTCGTCGCCCTGAAGCCGGTGGCCAACGCCTCGACGATGGTCATCTCCCCCACCGTCTGGCGGGCGGTGGAGGCGATCTTCGGCACCGGTCACCTGGTGACCACCGTGATCGGGTTCACCTGGCCGCCGCTCATGCTCCTGCTGGCCTGGTACCTGTACAACCGGCTCTCGCCGGACGTCCCGACCGTGGTGGCGGCCACCTGCGCGCTGACGTTCGCCTGGCTGCTCGTCGCGCCGTGGTCGCTGCCCTGGTACGCGTCGGTCGCGTGGGTGGCGCTGGCGCTGCTGCCGCGCAACACGCTCACCCGGTGGCTGACCCTTGCGACGGCCACCTTGTCGTTGCTTCACTTCAATGGTGGACATCCGACGAACGTGCAAGTTGGCCCGATGCCGTAAGAGGCCGTCGTGAGCCCGGTCGCGCCGGGCAGGGTAGCCGTGGTGACCGGGGCCGCGAGCGGGATCGGTCTGGGCCTGTCCGAGCGGTTCGCCGCCGAGGGCATGCACGTCGTGATGGCCGACGTCGAGGAGCCCGCGCTGTCGAAGGCGGCGTCCGCGCTCGCGGACAACGGGGCGTCGGTGCTGCCGGTGCTCACCGATGTGGCGGACCGCGCGGCGGTCGACGCGCTGCGCGACTCCGCGGCGGCCGCGTTCGGTGCGGTGCACGTCGTGTGCAACAACGCCGGCGTGGGCGGGCCGCACGGGGCGCTGTGGGAGTGCCCGCCCGGTGAGTGGGACTGGGTGCTCGGCGTGAACCTGGGCGGCGTGATCAACGGCGTGCGCGCGTTCATGCCGCTGCTGCTCGAGCAGGACGCCGGGCACATGGTGAACACCTCGTCGATCTTCGGCGTGTTCGCCGGGACGCTCGGCCCGTACGGGGTGTCCAAGCACGCGGTCGCGGCGCTGACCGAGACGCTGTACTTCAACCTGAAGGCGCAGGGCGTCTCGCACGTCGGCGTGTCGGTGCTATGCCCAGGGGCGGTGCGCACGAACTTCGGCACGTCGGCGCGAAACCGCCCGCCGGCGGCCGGGCCGCCCGCGGTACGCGGCGAGGCCGAGCAGGGGAGCGCGGAACGGTTCGACAGGCTGTCGGCCACGGGCGCCTCCCCCGCGGAGGTGGCCGCGATCGTCGTCGACGGCATCCGCGCGCGGCGGTTCTACCTCCTCACGTCGGAAAACAGGAATGAGGCGGTCACCCGCCGCGGCGCTGAGATCGTGGCCGGCGGGCCGCCTGAACCGCCCGTATCGTTCGTCTAGGCTTGGCGGCTATGAGCACCGCGTCTTCGTCTTCGCCGCCGTCCGCCAAGCAGGTCCCGTTCGAGCGCACCTACCACGGCGACACGGTGACCGATCCGTACGCCTGGCTGGCCGATTCCAAGGATCCCGAGGTCCTCGGCTACCTGGAGGCGGAGAACGCGTACATGTCCGCGCAGACCGCCGGGCTGGCGGCCCTGCGGGCCGAGGTCTTCGGCGAGATCAAGGCGCGCACCCAGGAGACCGACCTGTCCGTCCCGGTGCGCAAGGGCGGCTGGTGGAAGTACTCGCGCACCGTGGAGGGCCAGCAGTACACGATCTTCTGCCGCCGCCGTGTGCTTGACGGCGAGGTCAGGCCGCCGCTGCCCCAGGACGGCAAGCCGCTGGAGGGCGAGGAGGTCCTGCTCGACAGCAACGAGCTTGCCGCTGGCGCCGGCTTCTTCCGGCTCGGCGCGCTGTCTATCAGCCCCGACGAGTCACTGCTCGCCTACTCGACCGACTTCTCCGGCGACGAGCGGTACACCATGCGGATCAAGGACCTGGCGACCGGGCAGACGCTGCCCGACGAGATCCCTGACACGTTCTACGGCTGCGCATGGTCGCTGGACGCGTCTGCCTTGTTCTACGTCACCGTGGACGAGGCGTGGCGGCCGTACCGGGTCTGGCGGCACCGGGTCGGCACGCCAGCGTCGTCCGACGTGATCGTGTACGAGGAGACCGACGAGCGGTTCTGGCTGTCGATCGACCTGTCTCGCGACGAGAAGTGGGTCCTGATCTCCGTGGGCAGCAAGCTGACCAGCGAATGGTGGCTGCTCGACTCCGCCACGCCTGAGGGCGCGTTCACCGTCGTCGCGCCGCGGCGGCAGGGCGTCGAGTACCACGTCGAGGTCGCCGCCGACCGGCTGCTGATCGTGCACAACGACGGCGCGGAGAACTTCGAGCTCACCACCGCGCCGCTGCCGGGCACCGGCGACTCGGGCACCTGGACGCCGCTGATCCCGTACCGCGCCGACACCCGGCTGCTCGCCGTGGACGCGTTCGTCTCGCACACGATGGTCTACTTCCGGCGCGGCGGGCTGACCGGGCTGCGGGTGCTGCCTGCCGAGGGCGAGCCGCGGGAGATCGAGTTCCCTGAGCCGGTCTACACCGTCTTCCCCGGCTCCAACCCAGAGTTCACGCAGTCGACGTTCCGGCTCAGCTACAACTCGATGGTCACGCCGTCCACGGTGTACGACTACGACATGGTGACCGGCTCGCTGACGCTGCTAAAGCAGCAGCCGGTGCTGCCGTCGCCCGCGGGCGTGCCGTTCTCCAGCGACGACTACGAGCAGCACCAGGAGTGGGCCGTGGCCCCCGACGGGACCCGGGTGCCGATCTCGCTGGTGTGCCGCAAGGGCACGCCCCGCGACGGGTCCGCGCCTTGCCTGCTGTACGGGTACGGCAGCTACGAGCATTCCATCGACCCGACGTTCTCGATCTCCCGGATGTCGCTGCTCGACCGCGGTTTCGTCTACGCGATCGCGCACGTGCGGGGCGGGGGCGAACTGGGCCGCCCGTGGTACATCCACGGGAAGATGCTGGAGAAGAAGCACACGTTCACCGACTTCGTGGCCTGCGCCGCGCACCTGGTCGCCACGGGCTGGACGTCGGCGTCCCGGCTGGTCGCCCGCGGCGGCTCGGCCGGCGGCCTGCTGATGGGGGCGGCGGCGAACCTCGCTCCCGGCGCGTTCGCCGGGATCGTCGCCCAGGTCCCGTTCGTGGACGCGCTGGACACGATCCTCGACCCGTCGCTGCCGCTGACCGTCACCGAGTGGGAGGAGTGGGGCGATCCGCTGCACGACCCTGAGGTGTACTTCTACATGAAGTCCTACACGCCGTACGAGAACGTCGCCGCGGCGCCGTACCCCGCGATCTTCGCGATCACGAGCCTGCACGACACCCGGGTGCTGTACCACGAGCCCGCCAAGTGGATCGCCCGGCTGCGCGCCGTCGCGTCCGGCGGCCCGTTCCTGCTGAAGACCGAGATGGAAGCCGGCCACGGCGGCCGCAGCGGCCGCTACGACGCCTGGCAGGAGGAAGCGCTGGTGCTGGCGTGGTCCATCGCGACGGCCACGGCCGCCGCGGGCTGACGGCTTATTCGAGAACCGTGACGGGCGCACCGACGGCGATCGGCGCGCCAGGGGTATCCGGGATCAGGTTGACGCCGAACCAGACCTTGCCTTCCCGCCTGCGGTGCCTGGCGAGGGTGGCGAGCGGTTCCTTGCCCTTGACCGCCGTGTCCGGGTCGACCGTCGTGAGCACGCAGCGGTCGCAGCCCTTGGCGACCCGGAACGTGACCTCGCCGATGCGCAGCCTGCGCCAGCCGTCCTCCGCCCAGGCGGGCGCGCCGGCGACCACCACGCTGGGACGGAACCTGGTCATCGGCAGCGGCCCTTCGGCGAACAGCGGCCCCTCGAGGATCCAGTCGTTCAGCGCGGCGAGCGACTCCCGCGAGGTCAGCAGCAGCGGGTACGCATCGGCGAGCGACACCCGGTCACCGGGCTGGCTGTAGACCGGGTTCGTCGCCCGCCGGGTCGGGTCGTCCAGGTACACGAGCCGGACTGGCTCGCCGATGATCTTGCCGAGCCATTCGGTCGCCTCGTCGCAGGCCTGCGCGGCGACCAGGTAGCTGTCCCACACGCTGACCGGGACCAGGGCGGTGGCGGGCGGCACCGGCACCGTCAGCTCCGGCAGGCCCGGCCCGGTCAGCCGGATGCTGTCGCCAGCGAGCCGCGGCGTGACCAGCACCAGGTCCGGGTACTCCCTGGCCGTGACCGGGGCGCCCGCGCTGTCCACGACCATCCACCGGCGGTCCCCTGCCAGCCCCCAGGGCTCCACGATGGCCTCGGCCAGCCGCTCGCCCCGGCAGGACTTGACCGGGTAGCGCCAGATGTCAGTGAGCTGGATCGGCATACTTCGATGGTGCCATGCCGCGGGGGCGTCAGGATTCACGCGTCCTTGAAATAGTGACCTTCGTCAAGGTCGGCGATGAGCCCCGGGTGGACGGGCTGCCAGCCGAACTGCTGTCGCGTCCGCGCGCTCGAGGCCGGAACGTCGACCGACGCGAAGACGGCGAAGAGACCGAAATGGCCCGGCGCCTCCTCCGGGGACAGCCCGGTCACGAGCACGTCCAGGTGCTTGCCGATGACCTCCGCGATGTCCAGGAACGGCACGCCCTCGTCGCCGACCGCGTTCAGCCGGGTGCCCGCGGGGGCGCTCTCGACCGCCAGCCGGAACAGGCGTGCGGCGTCCAGCCGGTGCACAGCCGACCAGCGGTTGGCCCCGTCCCCCACGTAGGCCGCCAGGCCCCTGGCCCTGGCGATGCCGATGAGGGCCGGGACGAAGCCGTGATCGCCCTCGCCGTGGACCGTCGGCGGCAGGCGCAGCGCCGACGCGCGGACACCG
>DATBBI010000285.1:0-7270 GCA_036271115.1 Trebonia sp. | reverse complement strand
CGGCTGGCCCGGCAGGTGCATGACGAGACCGGCAAGCCGCTCGACGACGCCACGCTCGAGATCATCAACACGATCCTGCACCTGGACTGGGCGGCGCGGCACGCGCGCTCCGTGCTGAAGCCGCACCGGGTGCCGAGCGGGCTGCTGATGTACAACCACTCCGCCATGCTCGAGTACCAGCCGCTCGGGGTCATCGGGGTCATCGGGCCGTGGAACTACCCGGTGTTCACCCCGATGGGGTCGATCGGGTACGCGCTGGCGGCCGGCAACGCGGTGGTGTTCAAGCCGAGTGAGCTGACGACCGGCACCGGGCAGTGGCTCGTCCAGTCGTTCGGCGAGGTGCTCAGCGAGGTGTTCGGCGACACGGAGCCGGTGCTGCAGCTGGTGACTGGGCTCGGGCTCACCGGCGCGGAGCTCGCGAGATCCGGGGTGGACAAGATCGCGTTCACCGGGTCGGCGGCGACCGCCCGCAAGGTGCTCGCCGCGGCCGCCGACACGCTCACCCCGGTACTCGCCGAATGCGGCGGCAAGGACGCCCTGCTCGTCGACGCGGACGCGGACCTCGACGCGGCGGCCGACGCCGTGGCCTGGGGCGCCATGTCCAACGCCGGGCAGACCTGCGTGGGCGTCGAGCGCGTCTACGTCGCCGAGGCCGTCTACCAGCCGTTCATGGAGAAGCTGAACGAACAGCTTGGCAAGCTGCGCCCCGGCGAGGACGACGGAGCCTCCTACGGGCCTATGACGCTGCCCGGGCAGGTCGACATCGTGGAGCGGCACTTGGCCGACGCGGTGGCGCGGGGCGGGCGCGCGGCGGTCGGGGGGCTTGATTCCGTCCGCGCCCCCTACGTTGATCCCGTGGTCCTCGTGGACGTGCCCGCCGACAGCGCGGCGATGCGCGAGGAGACGTTCGGGCCGGTCGTCACCGTCACCCCGGTGCCGTCACTGGCCGACGCCGTACGGCTGGCCAACGCGTCGCCGTACGCGCTCGGCTCGGCGGTGTTCACCAAGCGGCGGCGGGCGGGCCTCCGGGCGGCGCGGGCGTTGCGGGCCGGGATGACGTCGGTCAACTCGGTGGTCTCGTTCGCGGTGGTGCCCGCGCTGCCGTTCGGCGGGTCCCGCGAGTCGGGATTCGGCCGGATCCACGGCCCGGACGGGCTGCGCGAGTTCTCCAGGGCCAAGTCCATTACCAGGCAGCGGATGGGGCCGGTGATCCGCACGACGACGTTCCGCCGCGACTCGCGGGATATGGCGCGCCTCGTGCGGCTGGTCACGGTGCTGCACGGGCGGCTGTACCAGCCCCGGCGGCGCGGCCGGCGGTAGCCGGCGTGGGCGGCTAGCCTGCCAGCGCCGGGGCGGCGGCCTCGGCGGGGTCGGCCGGCGCGAGCGGTGCGCGGCCCGCGATCAGGTCGGCGGCCCGTTCGGCGATCGCGATGACCGGCGCGTTCGTGTTGCCCCGCGGCAGCGCGGGCATGACCGACGCGTCCACCACGCGCAGTCCGTCCACCCCCCGGACCCGCAGCATCGGGTCGACGACGCTAGCGGGCCGGCCGCGTCCAGCGGCATCGCCGCCCATCGCGCAGGTGCCCACCGGGTGGTAGGTGGTCACCAAGGACGCGCGGATGTAGTCGCGGATCTCGTGGTCGGTATGCACGCTGTCGCCAGGGGCGAGCTCCTCGGCGCAGACCCGCGACAGCGGCGCGGCGGTCGCGTAGTCCCGCGCCGTCCGCACGCCGACCGCCAGGGCGCCCAGGTCGCGAACGTCGGTCAGGTAGCCGGGGTCGATCAGCGGCCGGTGCCTGGGATCCCTGGACGCGAGCCTGAGCCGTCCCCTGCTGGTCACGTCGACCAGCGTCACCAGCACCGTCATCGCCCGCCGTGCCGGGTCGGCGAGCCCCTGTTCCCTGAACCCGACCGGCAGCACGTGCCACTGGAGGTCAGGGGCGGCCAGCTTGGGGTCGCTGCGGGCGAACCCGCCAGCCTCAGCGATGTTGGAGGTGAGCGGGCCCTTGTGCGTCACCATCCAGCGCGCGAACCCGGTGGTGCCCGAGCTCTCCCACAGGCCCTTGAGGGCCGGAGTCGACCACAGCACCGGAACCGACGGGTGATCCGCCAGGTTCGCGCCCACCGCTGGGCTGTCCACGATCACGTAGATGCCCTGCTCGCGCAGATGGTCGGCCGGGCCGATACCGGAGAGCATGAGCAGTTGCGGGCTGCCGATCGCGCCTGCCGCGAGGATGACCTCCGCCTCGGCCCTGGCGGTCTCCTCGCGCCCCGCGTAGCGGTAAGTGACGCCGACGGCCCTGCCGCCCTCGATCACGAGTCCCGTCGCGGTGGCGTTCGTCATGATCGTCAGGTTCTGTGGCCGCTGCGCGAGATAGGCGTCGGCGGCGCTGCACCGCCTTCCGTCGCGCTGGGTCACCTGGTAGAAGCCCACGCCATCCTGCTGCGCCCCGTTGAAGTCGTCGTTTGCCACGGCACCGCGCCGGGTGGCGGCCTCGATGAAGTGCCGCCCGTGTTCGTACTTGTGGCGGAGATCCTGAACGGACAGCGGCCCGCCCGTGCCGTGATAGGCGCTCGGCCCGCGGGCGTTATCTTCCGCGCGCAGGAAGTAGGGCGCCATCTCGGCGAATCCCCAGCCGGTGCAGCCGAAGTCGTCGCGCCACGCGTCGTAGTCCAGCCGGTTACCCCGGATGTAGATCATCGCGTTCATGGCCGAACTGCCGCCGAGCACCCGGCCGCGCGGCCAGTAGACCGGCCGCGCGTCGGCACGCTCCTGCGGGAGCGTGACGTAATTCCAGTCGTACTTGGTGCGGAAGAGCCGGTTGTAGGCGGCCGGGACGTGGATCTCGTCGACGTCGTCGGATGACGGGCCTGCCTCGAGGAGAAGCACGCGGGTACCGGGGTCTTCGGCGAGCCGCGCGGCCAGAACGCAGCCCGCGCTGCCGCCGCCCACGATCACGTAGTCGAACACGCCAGCCACCCTATCGGGCCGGATACCTGATCCGGGGCGGGAAAACAGCGTCAAACCGGGCGTAACCGGGGTCCGGCGGGCCCCCGAGAACCGCCGGCCCCCGGAGATCGCCATCCGATCACGCAGTGTAGCTAACGACCGCACTAAGCTCACTCGATAAGGAGTACCCCAGTTCACAACACTGGTCACATTACTTTGCGGAGTTGCAGCCCGCGGCAATTTGCTTCGAATATGAGATATATATTTCCGAGGCGAGCATCTTGACTCAGAAGCATATGCCGGTCTAGCCTATCCGCAGGGGGCACACAGCCTCACCGTGGAGGGGAGATCACATGAGCGCCACACTTGCCATCCGGCACCACGTCCATGACTACGCCGCCTGGCGGAAGGTCTACGACGGGCTCGAGCCGCTGCGTGCGCAGCACGGCTGCATCGCCCAGCGAGTGATGCGGCTACCCGATGACGGCAACGAGCTGTTCGTCGCCCACGACTTCACTACCGCCGAGCAGGCGGGCAGCTTCGCCCACGACCCGGGGCTGCGCGAGGCCATGGGGCGGGCCGGCGTCGAGGGGGCGCCACGGATCGAGATCTTCACGGATGTCTGAACCCGGCCGCCCACCGGGGCGGGGGAGGAATAGCCGCGGCCGTCCCTCCCCCGCCTCGCTTGGCGTTGTCCGGGTCGACGCCGACTTCGAGGAGGAGTACCCCGGCGGTGACCGGGCCTGTACCGAGGCCTACGCATCGCTGTGCCGCACCGGCGAGGCGCTGCTGGGCGAGCTTGACCGGCGCGTCCGGCTGACCTTCAGCATCCCGCAGGCAGCCGCGACGGCCCTGGCCGTCATCGACGGGGCGGGCGTACCGCTGACTCCATCGCAGGTCAGCGACCAGGTCCTCATCGCCTCGGCCACCATGACAGCGACACTTGACCTGCTTGAGCACCGCGGCTGGATCCGCCGGGTCGCCAACCCCGATGACCGGCGCAGCACGCTGATCGAGATCACTCCCGACGGCAAGGCCGTCACTGACCAGTTGCTTCCCGGCATCCGCAGCCTGGAGAAGAGCATCCTGTCGGCTCTCACCCCGGCCGAACGCGCACATCTGCTGGACCTGCTGGCCAGGATCCTCGCCCGCGCCGCCGAGGTGGCCGCCGGGCAGCCCGAACCTCTCAACGGTCAGCGCATCCGCCCCGCCCGGCTCGGCGGCCTTCCGCAGTCCTCCTAGCCGACCTCCGCTGGTGGCGCCGTTAGTGTGGTCGCATGGCGAATGACGAGCAGAGGGACACGCCGGTCGTGCTGTCCAGGATCTACACGCGAACCGGCGACGACGGCACGACCGCCCTCGTGGACGGGAACCGGGTCGACAAGACGGACAGCCGGCTGGCCGCCTACGCGGACACCGACGAGGCGAACTGCGCGATCGGGATGGCCGTGACGTTCGGCCAGCTGCCCGCGGACATGACCGCGCTGCTCGGCCGCATCCAGAACGAGCTGTTCGACGTCGGCGCCGACCTTGCCAATCCGGTCAGCCCCGAGCCGCCCGCGTACCAGCAGCTGCGCATCGACGAGAGTTACGTGACGGCCCTCGAGTCGGCCTGCGATGAGTACAACGCCGCGCTGCCGGTGCTGCGCAGCTTTGTGCTGCCAGGCGGCAAGCCGGGCGCGGCGCTGCTGCACACCGCGCGCGCCGTCACCAGGCGCGCGGAACGCAGCGCGTGGACCGCTGTCCGCGACCATGGCGAGACCGTGAGCGGGTGGCCGGCGAAGTACCTGAACCGGCTGTCCGACCTGCTGTTCATCCTCGCCCGCGCGGCCAACGCCGAGCGCGGTGACGTGCTGTGGCGTCCCGGCGGCGACCGCTGAAGCCGCCCGCCGCCGTGCCGGGCGTCAGACGGCGCTGAGCACGGCGTCGAGCGGTTGCGGTATCCGGTCGAGGCTGATCGCCTCGGTCAGCAGGCGGGCGTAGCGCAGCTTGCGCTGCGCGCCGGCGCCGAGGAAGCGCCGCAGCTGTGCCGCCTCGTCCTTTCCCCGCCAGGCCGGCTGCCGCTGAATGGTGCGGAACGCGCGGAGGTCCCCGTGCGCGGCGAGCACCTCCGTCACCCGCGCGGGTCCGGCAGCGCGGATGAGCTCGTCCTCCAGGTCCTCGGTACAGACGAAGAAGCCCGCTGGATCCAGGCCGGCCGCGGCCAGGCCGCGCCTGACGATGTGCGCCTCGCCCGCGTCGCAGAGCCCCGCGAGCCGGGCACCGGTCCCCTCAGGGCCGAACCGCCGCAGGTAGCGGGCGACGCCGTGGGCGCCGCCGGCCGGCAGCACCACGATGCCCTCGGCCGCCAGATCCCGGCCGCGCCGTGCGGCGAGGGTCTCGATGGCGATCTGGTCGCTGACCCCCTCGACGAGCACGACAGCGCGGGCCGCGTCCGCCCGCGCCAGCGCCGAGGCGGTTGCCTCGGTGGCGGCCGCGGGCCCGGTCACGTAACCGGCGAGGAGACCCTCGCCGTCATCCGCCCGCATAGACCCACTGTTGCCCATGACCTCTTCGGGCGCCATCTGGTTTTGGCGGCGGGCTGGGCGGTACCGCCCGTATGGATGGCCCGGTCTTCGACGCGAGCGTCAGCTCGTGAGCTGCTCGATGAGAAGGCCCATGGGGAAGTAGATGCGCAGCGCGCTGATCTTGTCGCCGCGCACGTCGTAGATGACCGAGTACGGGACGCGGACTTCCCGGCCGGCAGGCTGGATTCCGGCGAAGTCAGCAATGTGGACACCGACGAAGTCGGCCTCGAGCGCCGCCTTGCCCTCGTCGACGAAGAGGTTCTTCACATCGGGCCGGGCGTCGAACGCGATCTCGTGCACGTACCGGATCAGTTCCCCGGCGGCCTGTCGTCCTTCGCCCCGATAGTCGGTCCCCTCGAATGTGGCGATGACGTCGTCGGTGAAGAAGGCGGGATAGTCGCCCCTCTTGACCAGCGTATCGAGGTACTCCTGCATCACCTGTCGCTCTGTTCCCATTGGATTTCCCTTCATCCGGCTCAGGCCCTACGGAGAAGTGGCACGTACACGTGCATGCTGCTCGTGCGGGCCGCTGGCCGGTACTAGGGATGACCCCCAGCGTCCGAAACTAGGGTGGCCATCGGCGTTGGGACAAGGATAGTTAGCCCACGTTCCCCAGGTGCGAGCCGGGCGGCGAGGCCTCCAGCCAGGAGAGGAAGCCGGTGAGCGCCTGCTCCGTCATGGCCAGCTCAACGTTGTCCGAATCTCCGGTAGAGAGCTCGACGACGATGCGGTCGGCGCCGAGAACGCTGGCCTCGGCGGCCAGCGAAGGGCGGCGCGACTTCACCGTGAGCGACCTGCGGTGCAGCACCTGCTCAGGGCGGAACCTGACGTCGAGCGCGCCGTACCAGCACAGCTCGTCGCTCTCGTACGAGGCCACCCCCAGCCGCCAGGCGCCGCGCTCCGCGGGGTTGCGCAGGCCGCACTCCACCGTCCCGCCGCCCCGTTCGAGCAGGTAGCGGCGGGTGGCCAGGGCGGCGGCGAGGACCACGACGAGCAGCAGGAAGGCGGCGAAGAGCCAGGAAGCGTCTAGCGCCAGCCTGCCACCCACCCCCGCTCCGCGTCAGGCCTGGTCGCCAGCGGCCCGCAAGCGTGCCCTCGCGTACTTGACCTCGGGAGACTCCTCGGCGGCGGCCGCCGAGCCCGCCTGCGCCGTCACCTCGTCCAGCTCGGTCCTGGCGGTGGCCACGTCGATTTCTTCGGCGAGCTCACCGACCGAGGCGAGGATCGAGACCCGGTTGCCGGTCACGGACAGGAACCCGTCCCTGACGGCGGCCCGCACCACGTCGCCGGTGCCTTCGTTCCCCGGCACATCGCGGATGCGTACCAGGCTGCCCGGCGACAGGATCCCGAACACCGGCGCGTGCCCCTGGAGAACGCCGATGTCGCCGTCCAGCGTCTTCGCGATCACCAGGCCAGCCTCGCCGGACCAGAGCGACCGGTCCGGCATCAGCAGTTCCACGTGCATCGTCACGAGCGCTCCATGTCCTTGGCCTTCCTTTCGACATCCTCGATGCCGCCGACCATGTAGAACGCCTGCTCGGGAACGTGGTCGTACTTGCCCCCGGCGATCGCCTTGAACGAGGAGATCGTCTCCTCCAGCGGCGTGAAGACACCCGGCTGCCCGGTGAACTGCTCGGCGACGTACATCGGCTGGGACAGGAACCGCTCGACGCGCCGGGCGCGCTGCACGGTGATCTGGTCCTCCTGGGACAGCTCGTCGATGCCCAGGATCGCGATGATGTCCTGCAGTTCC
>DATBBI010000284.1:0-15282 GCA_036271115.1 Trebonia sp. | reverse complement strand
CCGAACCTGAAGCTCTCGATCGTCGGGTAGCCGCCCACGCCGGCGCCCTCCCACCTGCCCAGCAGGAAGCTCAGGGGCGCGATCGCCGGGTGTTCCTCCGGCGAGCCGTTATCCGTCATGCGGTCCTCCCCTGATCACCTTGACCGCCGCGTAGCCTGCCGCGACCGCCACCACAGCGTAGGCGAGGATCATGATGACCGCGCTCAGCATGCCGTTCACGCAGGCGAGCCTAGTGCGCGGCGTCCGGTTTGTGCCGCGCGGCACGCCGACCGGCTAGAGTTCAGGGGTGGCGCGGACTCTCGTTATCAAGGCCACGGCCGGCAAGGACGACCCGGAACGCTGCAACCAGGCCTTCACCGTGGCGGCGGCCGCGGTGGCCAGCGGCGTGCAGGTGTCGCTCTGGCTGACGGGCGAGGCTGCCTGGTTCTCGGTGCCCGGCCGTGCGGCGGACTTCTCGCTGCCGCACGCGGCGCCGCTTACTGACCTGCTGGCCTCGGTGCTCGCCCTCGGCACGGTGACCGTGTGCAGCCAGTGCGCGGCCCGGCGGGACATCACGACCTCGGACCTGATCGACGGGGTGCGGATCGCGGGAGCGGCGACCTTTGTCGCCGAGATCATGGCCGACGGCGCGCAGGCGCTCGTCTACTGACTGGGGCTGACCGCGGCGAGGCGCTCGTCGCGAAGGCGCTGGGCCAGTTCCCCGGCGTGCGGTGGCAGCGGCGGGAGCGGGCCGGCGGCCCAGTGCAGCAGCAGGTCGGCGAGGCCGGGGTTGCGCACGAGCGCCGGGCCGTGCAGGTACGTGCCGAGCACGCGGCCCGCGTAGGCGCCCTCGGTACCGTCCCCGTTGCCGGTCCCGAGCGTGGTACGGGCCAGCGGCCTGGCCTGCGGGCCGAGCCTCGTGACGCCCTGGTGGTTCTCGAAACCGGTGAGCCGCGGCACGTTGAGCGCGGGGTCCACGTCCGCGACGATCTCGCCGACGGCGCGGCGCTCGCCGCGCCCGCTGCGGATGTCGAGCAGGCCGAGCCCCGGGACCTGCGCCCCGTCCGCACCGCCGAACTCCATGCCGAGCACCTGGTAGCCCGCGCAGACCGCGAACACCACCGCGCCGCGGTTCGCCGCCTCGTGCAGCCCGCCGTCCGCCTGCAGCCGCCGGGTGGCCAGCGTCTGCGGCAGGTCCTCGCCGCCGCCCATCAGGTAGATGTCGCCGTCCCGCGGGACCGGCTGGTTGGAGTTCACCTCCGCGACCTCGACCGGCAGCCCGCGCAGCCTGGCGCGACGCTCGAGCATGAGCAGGTTGCCCCGGTCGCCGTAGGTGCTGAGCAGGTCCGGATAGATCCAGACCAGGCGCAGTGGCCGCGTCACTGTGTTCTCCCCAAGACGGCACGGTACTGCTGGAATGCCGTGTAGTTGGCGAGCACCTCGAGGTTCGGGGCCACGGCCCTGGCCAGGTCGACCGCCTCGTCGAGGTCGTTCACGAGCCGGAATGGTACCTCGTCGGCCTCGAGCCTGACAGCGAGGTCGAGTTTCCGCTCGCCGCCGACCAGCACGTTCCTGCCGCGCAGCCGCCGGTAGTCGACGTCCCACAGCCAGGAGGTGTCCCGGCCGTCTGGCCCCTGCGCGTTCACTGCCAGCAGGACGGGCGCCGGGGCCGGTGCGAGCACGTCGAGTGCCTCGAGCCAGCCGGCCGGGTTCTTGGCGAGCAACAGCCGGACCTCGCAGCCGCGCCTGTTCACCTGCGTGTACCGGCCAGCCACCGAGGTCACCGCGCGCAGTTCGCCAAGCGCCTGCGTGATGTGCACGCCGAAGGCCTCGGCCACCGCGAGTGCGATCACCGCGTTGGACCGGTTGGCCCGGCCTGGAAGCTTCAGGTCGAGCGGGGTGGACCGCCCTGAGGGGTCGATCACCTGGTCGCCGCTGAGCACCCAGCTGACCGGGGGGCGCCTGCCGCCGCACTCACCGCAGGCCCAGTCGTCACCGTCCCTGTTCAGGTGGGAGCCGCAGTTCGGGCAGCACCAGGAGTCCTCCCGCCAGCGCTGCCCCGCGGCCACCCAGGTGACCTGCCGGGCCGAGCTCGCCGCCCAGGCGACCAGCGGGTCGTCGGCGTTGGCGACCACGCGGCAGCCGGGCGCGGCGGCCAGCGCCTCCCGCCAGCGGCGCGCGAGCAGCCAGATCTCCGCGGCCCTGTCCATCTGGTCGCGGCTCAGGTTCAGCAGCACGACCACTTTGGGGTTGGTCGCCTTCACCATCGCCGGGATGTACTTCTCGTCGGTCTCGAGGACGGCGATCGGCGCGTCAGGCGCCCGGCTGAGCGCCGAGGTCAGCCCGGCCTCCATGTTCGCGCCGTAGATATTGGACGCGATGTCCTGGCCGAGCGGGGTCAGCGCCGCGGTGATCAGCCGCGTCGTGGTGGTCTTGCCGTTGGTGCCGGTGACGAGGACGACCTGGCGGTCGGCAGCGAGCAGCGACAGCAGGGCGGGCTCGAGCCGCAGGCCGATGATGCCGCCGATGACCGAGCCGTCGCGTCCCGCGAGACGGGAAACCGTGGCGGCGGCACCGCCGACGGTGGTCGCGAGCCTGGCCCGCATCGGCAACCTGGAGCGGTGGTTGTTCTGGTCCATCGCGGCCGATGCTATCCGGTATCGCGACGCGGTCGTCAGCGCTTGCGCCAGTCCAGCCGGTCCGCCGGCGGTCCCACATTGGGGGACGGGCCGTGCGGGCGCCCCAGTTCGGCGGCCGGGTCGTTCGCCAGCGCATGCGCATCCGCGAGCGGGGACGTGGTGGCGACGGCGAGGCCGCCGATCGCCGGGTTGGCGTCCGTGAGCACAACATGCCGTCCGGTCGCTGTGCCGTAGCTGACGATCATCGCGGTGGGCGGCAGCCGCTGCAGCTCCGCGGCTTCGACGACGAACTCCCTGGAACGCTGCATGGACCGCGCGAGCGACTCGCTGTCACCCGCCGCGCGGCTGGTCGACATTCCCCACGCCGTGCTCGTGCTGATTCCGGCGGTTAGCGATTCCGACTGGCTCGACCCTTGCGACCTGCTCGTCTCGGCGGACCGGGACGAACCGCCGCCGAACGGCAGGAAGCTGCTCGGCGTCGAACGAGATTGCCCGTTGCCGCGGGACAGCGACTCGCTGTCGGTGGCGGAGGTGGCCAGCGAGGCCGACTCGCCGACCGTGCTGGTGTAGGAGACACCGGTCGTGTCCGTCACCGACGTCCCGACGGTCTCCGTGAGCTGAGAAAGGACGAAGCGGTGCTCGGTCCCGATCTGCTCCGCGGCGGCCCTCGCGTCCTCCGCGTTGCCCAGCCGCATGAATGAAACGCACGCGTTCCCCCTGCCGATCCGCTGCCGGACCTGCGGCGGCATCGACCGATAGGCGAGCACCAGCCCGGAACGGGAGTTCTCACACACGTCGGTGAGCCGGTCGAGTACGTCGTCGCGGAGCCGTTCCGCGCCAAGCAGGTACAGCGTGTGCCGCCATGGCTCGCCAGCCTCCGCCTGCCCGAGCAGGTGGGTGAGCGCGGTGACCACGAAGCTGCCGAGCAGCCGGGCCGACAGCGGGCCGACCCGCTTGTCGATCGCGAGCACGCGCAGCCTGCTGCGCGGCGGTTCGATCGGCTCGCTGCCGGCCGCGGCCAGCTTGCGGAGCTGCGCCTCGATGCTGAGCGCCCGTTCCAGCACCACGCGGTCGGTCGCGCCCTGGCCGAACAGCGCGCTCAGCCGGCTCAGCTCCTGCTCGGTGAGCAGTCCCGCCGCGACGTCGGCGCGCGGGTCGCCGACCTGCGCCAGCGTGCGCAGCGCGGCCGTCACGCTGGCCAGCCTGACGCCGCGGCCCGCGCCGAGCACGCCGATGACCCGCTCGAGAATGGCGGTGTCGATCGCGAGACCGGTGGTCGACCCACGCTCGTCGGCCGCCGCGACCGACAGCGCGATGACGTCGGCGAGGTCGGCCGCGTCCAGCGAAGCGGTCAGGTCGAGCCTCGGCAGGTCAGCGGGCAGCACCCATACGGCGGGCTCGATGCCGCCACCGCGCGCCACCTGGAGCAGGTCGGCCGCGACGGCCCCGCCGGAAAGGTCGAGAACGGTGACCTCGCCGCCCACGGCAAGCTGATGGGCCGCGGTCATGGTGAGCAGCGCGGACCAGCCAGGCAGCGTGCCGCCGGCCACGTCCACCCGGTCGATCCCGGCCGGGAGCGCCACGGCGTACCAGCGCTTCTGGCTTTCGAAGGCGAGCCGCCGGGACTGCCACTCCCTGACCTGCCTGGCGTGCTCGGCCTGCCAGGCGAACAGCCGGCTCTCCTGGTCGGCGCGGAACTGCTCGATGCGCAGCCGTTCGGCGCGGATCCTGGCCCGCAGCGCCCGCTCGCCCTGCCAGAGCGCGAACCCGGTCAGCGCGACCGCCACCAGGCAGGCCGCCATGGCCGGGGCGGCGATGAGAACGGGCAGCCAGCCAGCGGCGACGCAGACAGCCAGGACCACCAGCGCAGCGGCGGCAGCGGCGCAGCCGATCTTCAGTGGCCTGCTGATGAGGTTCTCCTCTCGCCGCTGCGCGGCGAGCCAGTCAGAGGAGAGCTGCTGCCGTTCCGGCGGCACCGGCCGCCGTGGCGGCGGACCGGGTTCCGCTTGCGGCGCGGCGTACTGCCAGCCGAGGCGCAGCTCGACTGCCAACGGCTCCGGCGCCGCCGGCAGTCCTGGCGGTTCTGGGGCCCGCGTCACGGCATGGCTCCGCGCGGCAGCCGGGCGGGCACCGCCCGCGCGAGTTTCACCAGCCGGTACCGCGGCGAGTTAACCGCGAGGACGAAATCCGCCGGTCCGAGAGACAGCAGCGTCCTGGCCGGCACCGCCGGGACGGGAACAAGCCCGGCCACCGCCAGCGCAGCAGACGCGGCCGACACCGCTTCGACGTACGGCTGAATACCCGCGACAGGCTGCACAGCCCCATTAGGCGGGACGGCCACGCCAGGCTGTACGGCCGCAGCGGGCCACATCGTCAGTCCAGGCTGCACAACCGCGCCAGGCCACGCAGCCGCGGGAGGCGGGAAAAACCCGGCTTGGCCCATAGCCCCAGCCGACGGCATGACCGCGGCGGGCGGCATGACCGCGGCGGTCTGCGTACCCACGGCAGGCGACATAGCCGCATCAGGATACGTGGCCGCGCCTGGTTGGACGGCCGCAGAAGCGTGGAACGCCGCAGCCTGGCCCATGACCGCTGCCGGCGGCACGGTCGTGGCCCACTCCCGAGAAGACCAGCCGGCTGGAACCAGTCTGGTGCCGGTTCGCGCCGCCAGGATGTCCGCCGTGGCTGGGTCCGCGAGCCGGTGGATGAGGACGACGCTGACGCGGCCGGCCAGGTCCGCGACAGCACGTGATGATGTAGTCGTGACGAGTACCGGCAGGCCGGCGGCGGCTCCGCCGGCCATCAGACTGGCCACCGTTCCGCCGAGCGAGCCGCCCGGCGCAGGTTCATAGCCGTACAGCCAGACGAGCCCGTCGCCGTCGGCACCGATCCTGCGCACGTCTTCGCCAACAGCCAGGATGCCGGCACAGACCTGAGCCGCGACGTCGTGCGTGCGCAGGCTGAGCAGCGCGGTCGAGCGTTCTCGGACCACGCGCGCCAGAAGGGTCTCGTCCGGTGCCGGGCCGAGCCAGCGCCCGTCCTCCGCTTCCACGGCTGCGCACAGCGGAGTGCCGGTCGCCACGCAGGCTGCCCCCAGCACGCCGGCGAGCGCGCCATCGCCGGTCAGGTCAAGCGCGATCAGCGGCTTGCGGCGGCGCAGCGCGGCGTGCGCCACCTGCAGGCTGCTTATCGCGAGCGTCCTAGCATCCGCGCCGGTCACCAGGACTCCGCCCGCGATCTCTGGCCAGCCGAGCACCACCCTGGCGCCGCTGGCCGGCGCGACGCCGAGCACGCAGCCGTCTCTGGTGAGGACGACCCCGGCGCTGGTCGTCCGCCTGGCGAGCGCGCCGCGGACCGCCGCGAGTGCTCCGGGCCGCGGCGGCCTGACAGCCCACTCGTCGGTGTGCACCCAGGCCAGCCAGCCGGCAAGCGCCGCCTCGGCGGCGGCCGCGATCAGCGCGAGCGGGAATTGCCTCGGCAGCCAGTTGCCCGCGCCGGCGAACGCGCCATGCGGATGCAGCAGCCGGTCGAGCGGGTGGCCGCCGCCTAGGTAGGCGAGGATCTGGGCAGGTGCGGCGGTGAAACCGGCGGCCGCCGCCCTCGGCCCCATCGTCAGCGTCCAGGCCAGCCCGGCCGCCGCCGGGACCGCCAGCCACCACAGCCGCCATCGCGTTGTCCTGCTCACCGCGATGAACACGACCGCCAGCACGAGTGTGAGCTGCGCGAACAGCAGGTGAGCGAGGAGCACGAGCACGGCGAAGGCCGCCACGACCTCTCCGCGGTGAGGGAGCTGCGTCGGAATCAGGTGGCGGGCGCGCCGCGGCATCGATCCCGCGCCTGGGATCCTCTCGGCCGACATATCAACTCTAAGTTGCCAGACAAATACCCTCCGTGTCCAGTCTTCGACGGTAGACTGCCAGGGTCTGCTCGACTGACCACTGGCAACATCAGTCACTCCCGTGGACTTTGCGCAGGAAGTGACCGCCTTTCCGGCTATGTGACCGGTCACTAGTGGTCATGCCGTGCACAAAGTGGCGGCCAGTGCACAAAGTCCTCGCGCCGCGGAGAGCGTGGGGCGGTGAGCGGGCGCCGCAAACCTTGGTGCTCGCCGCGCTGGTGGTTGATACTGACTAGGTGCGTCCCTTCGGTTGAGCCTGAACCTCAGGTGCCCGAACCGGAGCTGCGGGTGTTCCGACCTGGCGGCTGGTCTCGCGTGCCGCTGTTCTGCGTCGCCCGGACCGTGAACCGGCGACGGCGCGTGCACCGCCTGGCAGCGGGGGCCCCTGGGGCCCGTTCCGGGCCAGGTATCAAGTTCCCTGCAAGGAAGAGGCTTCAATGTCTGACGAAGATGAGTCCGTGGTGCGCGCGGCTTATGAAGCGTACGGCCGGGGCGAGATGAACAGCCTGCTGGAGCTGGTCGACCCTGATCTGGAGTGGACGTATCTCGATCCCAGCATGGCGGACCCGCAGCCGGAGACCTGTCACGGCCGGGAGCAACTGGCCCGGATGCTAGGGCAGCAAGCCGACCGGGGCTTTGTCTCGGAGGTGGAGGAGATTGCCTCCAGCGGCGACAAGGTCATGGTGGCGGTCCACACGCCGGGTACCGATCAGCGGCGTGCATGGCAGTCCGAAGACCGCAGCTACCTGGTCCTCACGATGGACCGCGGCCGGATCGTCGCGCTGCGTAACTTCCGGGACCGGGACGAGGCGCGCAGCTTCGCCGGGCTGGGGCGGCAGACGCGGTGAAGGTCCTGGTCCTGCACGTACCGGAGTGCCCGGGTGCCGAAGCCTTGGAAAGCCGGCTGGCTCCGCTGCTCGCGGCGCGGCCGGATATCCAGGTGGAGTGGCAGGTCGTCACGACAGAGGATGAGGCAAGGCGGGTCGGGATGACCGGCTCGCCGACAATCCTCGCCGAAGGCGCTGACCTGTTCGCCCACCCGGGCCAGCAGCCGTCCGTGTCGTGCCGCGTATATCGCGACAAGCACGGGCATCTGGGACCGGCACCTACGACTGCCCAGCTCCGTGAGGCGCTGATCGCGGCTGCACCCTGATGCCAGGGTGACTTCCAGGCGTCAAGATGTCAGCCGGCAAGCACGGGGCGCAGGGTCCGTGCGGTGAGGACGATGCGGACCGCGCTAGTCGTCGCGGCCAGGAGCAGCGGCCAGGCCACGGCAGGGACGGCGAGCGGTACAGCGATGAGCATGGTGGAGTCGAGCGCCGCGACGCCGATGCATCCCGCAGTGCCTGCCCGACCGACGGATCGGTACTGGTTTCCGAGCGCGGCAGCGGCGAGCAGGCCCGTGACGGTGATCAGGGTGACGCCGACCATGATGCGAGCCTCGACAGGGACCTGCCAGCTCCACGCCCGGCTTGTGATCAGCGCTGCTGCCCAGCAGCCGGCGACGATGGGGCCGGTAGCCAGTAGCCTGCGGGCGGCGCGCCTGGCGGGACTGGCGCGGGTGAAGGCGGCGAGGATCACCTGCGGCTGCCCGAACTCGGCTATCGCCGCCTCTGCTGCCGCAGTGGTGTCCAGGCCCTGCCCGAGGTAACGACGGAGGGTTTGATCGAGCCCGTCCGCCAGTTCCTCGACGACCGGCGCGGGCAGCTGTGCGGACAGCTCCGTCAGGTAGCCGGTGATCAGGCTGGGCTCGGCCACGGCCTGCCCTCCTCCAGGGCGGCGGTCATGATCGCGGCGAAGTCCCGCCAGTCGGCGCGCTTGCCCGACAGCGCTCGCGCTCCGGCCTCGGTCAGCCGGTAGGACCGTCGCCGCCGCCCGGCCACCACCGACCACGAGCCGGCGATCAGGCCCGCTGCCTCCAGCCGGCGCAGCGCCGGGTAGATCGTCCCGGTCGGCAGGTCCAGCCGCCCATCGGTGGTCTCGCGCAGCGCCTCCATCACGGCATACCCGTGCCGCGGCCCGCCTTCCAGCGCGGCCAGCAGCAGCGCGTCCAGGTGGCCTTTCAACTCCTCCGCCCGCATAGGTAGTAACCCTACTTTATGCCTTTCCACCAGGCAATGGACGACGTAAGGTGATTCTTATAGGTAGCGTTGCTACTTATGAAGGTGGGCCGCCACCCGGCGGCTGGAGAGCAGGTGACATGGCCACGGCTAGCCGCGTTCTGGGTACCGACGTCGGCTCTACCGCCCCGGTGTTCCTGGCGTTCCTCGCCATCCACGTGGTCGCCGGGCTGACCGCCGTACTCACCGGGGCCGTCGCCGCCCTGGCCCGCAAAGGCAGCCCCCGGCACATCCGCGCGGGCCGCTGGTTCTACCGAGCGATCACCGTAGTCTTCGCCACCGCCACGATCCTGGCCGCGATGCGCTGGCGGCAGGACTACCACCTGTTCATCATCGGCGCCGTGGCGTTCACCGCCGCGACCATCGGCTACCAGCACCGCCGCCGCCACCGGCCCGGTGACGCCGGCCACATCATCGGAATGGGCACCGGGTACGTCGCGATGCTCACCGCGTTCTACGTCGACAATGGCCCTCACCTGCCGCTGTGGGACCGCCTGCCAGCGCTCGCGTTCTGGCTGCTCCCCTCGGCCATCGGAGCGCCGATCATTGCCTGGGCCGTGATGCGGCGATTGTCCCGCGGTGAGCGGCATCGGAGGTTGACTAAGGGCGGGCGGCGAGCGGGCCGCCGGTCTCGATGACCACCCGGAACTGGTCGGGCTTCAAGATGACGACGGTCAGGCCGACCGGGTCGCCGGTGGCGTGATCGTCGAACCTGATCGTCACCGAGAAGGCGGACTGGCCGGGGATCAGCCGCAGGCTCCGCGCGACCGACGGCTGCGGTGGCGACAGCTCGAGGTCGACCGCCCTGGCGCGGGCGGGTTCGGCGCCCGGGCTCAGGGCGGGGATCGAATGCAGCATGGCCTCGAAGGATTCCTGATCCTCGCCGGCCAGCGAGTCGGCCACGGCACCGGGCACGTAAGCGGTGGAGATCGCGACCGGCTCGGCGTCCACGACCCACACGCACCTGATGATCCGCAGCGGCGCCTCACCCTCCACGCCGAGGGCCCAGGCCACGTCCTGCGGCGCGCCGCGCTGCGACACGTGCCTGGACTGGCAGGCGATCTCGCTGCCCATGGGATCGAGCCGGGTGGTGAGTCCGCCGACGCCCTCCACGGGGATCAGGTACTCCGCCGGGCTGGCCCGGTACAGCTGACCGTCCGGCAGCCTGCGGATGAGCGACCGGCGGGAGAGCTCAACGATCGCGGCGTCGATCTCGGCGATGCCGACGCCGTACCGGCGGGCGAGCGCGCTGCGGCGCGGCAGCCGCCAGCCGGGTTCGCGGTGCACGAGTGCGGCCGCGATCCGGTCGGCGAGCACATCGGAAGACGCCCGTTGCGGCGGCACGGCCGAATTCACGGAAACGAGCCTGCGCTGGCTCGCTGCCCCCAGCGAGCTAGCCCCTCCGCCCGTGGCGGGCACGGCGCCAGAGCCCCCTCCGCGGCGTGGTGCGCCGCCCTGGGCGGGCCCTGTCCGGCCCGGTGAGGCATTGCCCGGCGAAGGTACCTGACCACTGCCCTCCCCCGAGCCAGTGGTCATTCCGCATTTCGCCGACGCGCGGGCCCGGCCGGCCTTGCTGCCCACATACCTGCCCGTGCCTCCAGCCTGCCCTGCGATGGCAGAACCACCGCAATGAGCTATGAAACGGTGCGCGTCCTGACAAGTTGCCCTCACGCGCTCGGCCAAAACACAAATAACAATTTGCCGCCCGGGGTCATTGTTATTCATTCGAGGTAAACAGGAGCTGAATTGACCGCGAATGACAGCGAACGTCTGCGTGTCATGTAAGTAAACGGTCACGCAGGGAGAAGTCGGGCAGGCCCCCGACCAGCGCGAAGGTCCCGTCGCCGCTCGTCATAGTCCAAGACACCAGAAGTTTACCTTCTGGACTCCCTCTGTCCACCTCAGTTTTACGCGCGGGTACCCTCACCGCCGCAAGACTGTACCGGACGCACGATTTGCCGGCCAACCGGGCCACCGGGCTGATCACCGCGTGCGATAAACGCTATACCCACAAGGAGAATCCGGATATGCAACTTCGAGGCGTAAAGTACGTCGCGACGGTGGGAGGTGCCGTCGCTGTGGCTCTCCTCGCGGCGTGCTCCTCGAGCTCGAGCTCATCTACCTCTTCGCCGGGGGCGACCAGCGCGCCGGGCGAAACCTCGGCCGCCGCCGCGGCCAGCGGCACCCTCAACGGCAGTGGATCAACTCTCCAGCTGACCTTCCAGCAGGCCGCGATCGCGGCCTTCAAGTCGACTAGCCCCAGCATCACGGTCAACTACGCCGGCGTGGGCTCGGGTACGGGCCGCGCCAACCTGTACGCGAACACAGTCAACTTCGCCGGCTCGGACTCGTCCATCCCCGCCACTGAGCAGAGCAAGGTTCCCGCGGGCGCGACGGTACTGTACTACCCGGTCCTGATCGGGCCGATCGCGGTGACATACAACCTGCCGAACGTCACTAACCTCAAGCTCGACGGGCCGGTCCTCGCGAACATCTTCTCGGGCAAGGTCACGACGTGGAACGACCCCGCCATCAAGGCCCTCAACTCAGGTGCCAGCCTGCCGAGTACGCCGATCACCCTCGCCGTGCGTTCTGACTCCTCCGGCACGACGCAGAACTTCTCGCTGTTCCTGCAGGAAGCCGGGGGCAGCGCCTGGGCGCTCGGCAGCAGCAGCACCATCAAGTGGCCGTCCACGGCCCACGCCGCCAGCGGCAACGGCGGCGTGGCAACGGTCGTCAAGTCGACGGTCGGCGCGATCGGCTATAACGACTATGCCACCGCGAAGGCCTCTAACCTCAGCACCGCCGTGATCAAGAACAAGGACGGCAACTACGTGGCGCCCTCTACGGCGGCCGCATCGGCAGCTGCCGACGGCGCGGCCGTCGCCTCGAACCTCACGTTCCACGCGGTGTGGGCGCCGGGTGCGCAGGCGTATCCCATTACGGCCCAGTCGTGGATTCTCGTGTACCAGAAGCAGCCGAACGCGAACGACGTGGCTCTGCTCAAGGCTTACATCGGATACCTGCTCTCGTCGCAGGGTCAGGCCCTGCTCGCACCGCTCGGTTACGCGCCGCTGCCCTCCAGCCTCGATGCCAAGGCCCAGGCGCAGCTCAGCATGCTCACCTCGTAACATGAGCGTTGTGACGCACAACGCCCGGATGGGGCAGTCGTGAGTATGGCGACGAAGGCGGATCCGGCTCCGGCCGGATCCGCCTCTCCTCTCTCGCGACGCCGACCGCTCGGCGACCGGACCTTCCAGATCGCCTGCCTCGCGGCCGGCCTGCTGGTGCTGGTGATTCTGGTCCTGATCGCCATTACCACCACGCAACAGTCCGCGACCTGGTTCTCGACGGTAGGTTTGTCGGGGGTCTTCTCGACCAACTGGGATCCAGGAAGCGGCCACTACGGCGCGCTGCCGTTCATATACGGCACCGCGGTTACCTCCGTGATCGCGATTGTCATCGCGTTCCCGATGAGCGTGGGCATCGCCCTGCTGCTTACCGAGGTCGTGCCGCGGCGGTATTCCCGGCCGATCGTGTACGTGATCGACCTGCTCGCGGTGGTCCCCTCGGTGGTCTGGGGCCTGTGGGGTTTCCTGGTGCTCGCGCCCTGGCTACAGACCATCTACCAGTCGATAGCATCAGGGCTCACCGGTGTCCCGGTGCTCAGCACCTTCTTCGGCGGGACCTCAGTAAGCGGGGTCTCGTTCTTCACCGCCGGGCTCATCCTGGCCATCATGATCACTCCCATCGTTACCTCGCTGTCCCGCGAGGTCATCGCGACCGTGCCGACGATCGACAGGGAAGGCGCGTACGCGCTCGGCGCCACCCGCTGGGAGATGATTCGCGGTGCCGTCTGGCCGCACAGCCAGACCGGCGTCATTGGGGCGGTACTGCTCGGGCTCGGCCGGGCGATGGGCGAGACGATCGCGGCAGCGCTGGTCATCGGATCCTCACCCACGATCACGACGCACCTGTTCTCTCCCGGATACTCGCTGCCCTCGGTCATCGCGAATCAGTTCGGCGAGGCCACGGTCGGCGTGTTCCGCTCCGCGCTGATCGGGATGGGCGTGCTGCTGTTCGTGCTCACGATCATCATCAACCTGACCGCCCGCGGGATCGTGGGCCGTTCCGCACGCCGCGCACGGGGGGCATGATGGCCATCGCCAGCGAGCAGCAGACAGTCGACCTTCGCGAACCGGGCGGCTGGCGGCGCACGAAGAACCGGATCGCCACTGGCGGGATGTTTCTCGCGTTCCTGATCGCGGTCATCCCGCTGGGCTTCGTGCTCTTCACCGTGATCTCCAAGGGCGCCTCGGCGATCACCTGGCAGTTCCTGACCGGCGGCCCCATCCCACCGAACGTGCTGCCGGTAACGTTCGGCGGCATGGGACCGGCCGTCTACGGCACGCTGGTCATCACGGGCTTCGCAGCGCTCATCGCCATCCCGCTCGGCGTGCTGGGCGGCATCTATATCAACGAGTACGGCGGGAATCAGGTGCTGGCGCGGGTCATCAACTTCTTCGCCGACGTGATGACCGGCGTGCCGTCGATCATCATGGGCCTGTTCATCTTCACGATCTGGGTGCTGCACTTCGGGTACTCGGGGATGGCTGGCTCCTTCGCGCTAGCCTGCCTGATGCTGCCCATCGTGATCCGCTCCACCTACGAGATGCTGCGGCTGGTGCCGGACAGCCTGCGCGAGGCGAGCTACGCGCTCGGCGCCACCAAGGCCCGCGTGACCGTGACCGTGGTGCTGCCCGCCGCCGTCAGCGGCATCGTCAGCGGCGCGCTGCTCGCCATAGCGAGAGCCGCGGGCGAGACCGCACCGCTGCTCTTCACCATCCTTACCGTCGAGGCCATCAACACGAACCTGTTCAGCGGCCCAAACACCGCGCTGGCCACGCAGATCTTTGCGAACGCGACGCAGCCCTACACTGGCGCGCAGGCCCGCGCCTGGGGTGCCGCGTTGACGCTCATTGCCATCGCGTTCATCCTGATGATCGTGGCACGTCTCGTCACCGCGCGGTTCGCCCGGTACAGCCAGTAGGGGAACACACACCATGGAACAGCAAGACCAGGAACAGGTCACCGCCAAGCTGCAGGTGCCGCAGACGACCGTGACGCCGGCGGAAACCTTCGCTGCTTCAGAAGCGGACAAGGTCTTCGACGCGAAGAACCTTTCCATCTACTACGGGTCGTTCCGTGCCGTTACGGATGTCTCCCTGTCGATCTACCAGAACGAGATCACGGCGTTCATCGGACCGTCCGGATGCGGCAAGACGACCGTGCTGCGGACGCTGAACCGGATGAACGACCTGATCCCGAGCGCGCGGGTCGAAGGCGATGTGCACTACCGCGGTGCCTCGCTGTACCACAAGTCTGTCTCGCCAATTGCCGTGCGGCGGCGCATCGGCATGGTCTTCCAGAAGCCGAACCCGTTCCCGAAGTCGATCTACGAGAACGTCGCCTACGGGCCGCGCATCAAAGGCATCAGGAAGAAGAGCCAGCTGGACGAGATCGTCGAGAGCTCCCTGCAGAAGGCCGCGCTGTGGGACGAGGTGAAGGACCGGCTCAACAAGTCGGGCCTCGGCCTGTCCGGCGGCCAGGCCCAGCGGCTGTGCATCGCCCGCACGCTCGCGGTCGAGCCCGACGTCGTGCTCATGGACGAACCCTGCTCGGCGCTCGACCCGATCGCCACGGGCCGGATCGAGGATCTCATGCACGAGATCAAGTCGCAGTACACGATCGTGATCGTCACGCACAACATGCAGCAGGCGACCCGGGTGAGCGACCGCACCGCGTTCTTCTCTGTGCTCCGCAACGAGAAGCCGGGAGCGAGCGACACCCGCACCGGCGTGCTCGTCGAGTACGGTACGACGCAGCAGATCTTCGAGGACCCGCACGACAGCCGCACCCAGGCCTACGTGACCGGGCGGATCGGGTAGCCGATCAGGTCCCTGGCGGGCTATCCGGAGTGGAGCCCGCCAGGTAGACCACCCGGCGGGAGATGTTGACCGCGTGCGCGCCGAGGCGTTCGTAGTCGCGCGCCACCAGCGCCATCTCCATCGCCACCTGCACCGCCATCTGGCCGGATGCTAGCTCGGCGGTCAGGCTGGAATGCAGCTCATCCATCTCCTCGTCGCGTTCGCTCAGCGCGAACGCGGCGGTCTTATCGCGCTGATACCAGGCGTCGGCCGCCTGCCGCCACATAGCGGACGCAAGCTCGCTCATCCGCTCGACAATCACCCGGCTGCGCGGGGTCAGCTCCTCGCCGAGGCTGTGATTGGCCCGGCTTCCGATCGAGATGACCAGGTCGTGAGCGCGCTCGAGGACAGGCACGATACGCAGTACGGACAGCAGGTAGCGAAGGTCCACGGCGACCGGCGCCTGGAGCACGATCTCCCTGTTGACCAGTTCCTCGATCTCGGGCCAGAGCGCGTCGATGATCTGCTCGCGCTCGATGAGCACCGCGAGCGCGTCGTTGTCGCCGCTGAGCAGGGCATCGGTGGCCCGGGGCAGGTCTTCGGCCACCATCGCGAAGAGCTCGATGACCTTGGCCTCGATGCGTTCCAGATCGCGCTGGAATTCCTCGCGGTTCTCGTTCATGACGTAAGAGCGTACTGTGCGCTTGGCGCCGCGCAGG
>DATBBI010000283.1:0-4634 GCA_036271115.1 Trebonia sp. | reverse complement strand
TGCGGCGCGAGCCTGGTGACGAGCAGGTCGCGTTCCCGCAGCGCCTCCCGCACCAGCTTGAAGTCGCCCTGCTCCAGGTACCGCAGGCCGCCGTGGATCAGCTTGCTCGACCGGCTCGACGTGCCGGCGGCGAGGTCACGGGATTCGACGAGCCCAACTCGCAGGCCCCGGGACGCGGCGTCCAGCGCGGCCCCCGCGCCAGTGATCCCGCCGCCCACCACCAGGACATCGAGCGGGCCCGCGGCCAGTTTCTGCAGCGCAGCGGACCGGCCACGCGCGTCAAGAGCACCGGGCATGGGCGGTTCTCCCTCCCCTTTCCCCCTGTCATCCATGGTATGTGCCGGGACCGCCAGGTCTGGTTAGGCGCGCGTGATGTTGCCCACTGTCGCCGCGAGGTCGATGCCAGCCGGGTCGTCGGCCCGCCACGCGATGTGCTGATCGGGCCCCACCAGCAGGAACTCCTGCCAGGGGTAGTCCGCGGGCGCCGTGATCACGGTGAGGGGGAGAGGCATCGCACGGGCCCGTTCTGACAGATCGAAAACGGAGGCGGCGGCGGCGCTGGCCGGCGTGACAAGCGTGAACCCGGCACCGAGTGTGTCGTACAGCGACGTGCCGTCCGGCAGCCAGCAGTGCGGCAGCCGGGCGCCCGGCTCTGCCGACGGCGTGTAGCGGCGCACGTCGGCGACCGCGGCGCCGCCGCCGGGCTGCACCGCCGGCGAGCCCGCGTAGGAGTAGCCGAGCACCAGGCCCAGGTTGTGGAACTCCGGCGCCTTCACCCGCTGGATCGCCGCCGCGTCCGCGACCAGGTCGGCGGGCAGCGCGCGCATGTTGGCCGCCGCGCTCGCCACCGTCTCCGCTACGACGCCGCGGCGTTCCGCCTCGTAGCTGTCGAGCAGCGCGGGCGGCGCCCAGCCGCGCAGCACGAACGCGAGCTTCCACGCGAAGTTCACCGCGTCGCCGATGCTGGTGTTGTACCCGTGGCCGCCGTACGGCGGGTTCACGTGCGCGCTCTCGCCGGCCAGGAAGACCCGCCTGGTGGCGAACCGGTCCGCGACGAGCACCCGCGCGGTCCACGGGTCGGAGGCGAGCAGCTCATGCTCGACCGGCGCGCCCACCAGGCCGGTGATCAGCTCGGCGGCGTGCGCGGCGCCGTAGTCCGCGGCGATGCCCGGCATGATCGCCCACCACGTGCCGTCCAGGTCCAGCCGCCCCATCAGGCCCTGAGTGGCGGCGGTAAGCGCCCAGTACTGCACGGCCCGGCCGAGCGGGGTGTCGAGGCGGGGCGCGCGGAAGACGACGTTGAAGTTCGGCCGCGGATCGGACTTCCCCTCGTAGCGCGCGCCGATCGCGTCGCGGGTCACGCCGCCGTAGCCGTCGCAGCCGACGACGTACTCCGCGCGGACCTGGTAGGGGCGGCCGGTCTCGTCGCGGACGGTGACCGTCACGGCGTCGTCGTGCTCGGTGAGCCCGGTGACCGCGTGGCCGAGGCGCAGCCTGGCGCGGGGCTGCGTGGCGAGGTGGGCGCGGAGCACCTCCTCGACGACCGGCTGCGGGACCTGCTGGCCGGGCTCGGGGAACCGGTCGTCGCGCTCGGTGGTGAGCCCGAAGGCGCCGTCGAAGTCGGTGATGCGGTTACCGGACAGTGACTCGCAGAACGTGACCCGCTGCGACCATTCGACCTTGAGCGGGGCCGCGGCGCGCACCTTGTCCGCGAGGCCCCACCGGCGCAGCAGCTCCATCGTCCGGACGCTGGAGGTCTTGGCCCGCGGCCGCTTGTGCGACACCTCCGGCCGCGGCTCGATGACGAGGCAGCCGATGCCCCTGGCGCTCAGCTCGGTCGCGGCCGCCAGCCCGGCGGGCCCGCCGCCCGCTACGAGCACGGCGGTCGTTTCGACGTCAGTCACGGCAGCCATCTTCCGCCCCGGCCGCCCAGCCTGTCGACGCAGGCCGGGCGGCCGGGGCATGTCACTGCCGCTGGTACCTGGCCGCCATCGCGTGGAAGACCTTCTTCGGCTCCCAGTTGCTCTCGTCGAGCATGCGGACCACGCCGTAGGACGCGATGTCGCGGTCACCCGGCTTGTCGTAATTGGCGAAGGACAGCCACAGCGCCGTGTCCACCCCTTCCTCTTCGAAGATGTCGAGCAGCTCGTCGAGGTAACGCACCTGTTCGTCCTCGTCGGGTACCGCCCCTGGCGGCGGCCGCCAGGCCATGCCGCCGAGGTCGCCGGCGCCCTGGTAGGCGCAGGTGCCGTATTCGGTGATTGCGACGGGCTTGCCATGGGCGAAGAACTCCCAAAGGTGCGCCCGGAACGTCGCGGCGTTCTGCGCGGTCCGGTAAGCGTCGATGCTGACCAGGTCGAACGGCGTCCAGTCGACGCTCTCCCACGGGCCGGAAGCGTAGGTCACCCGGCCGCCGAAGCGGTCGCGGACAGTCGCCGCGGCTTCGCCGAGGAAGGCGTTGACGCGGTCCAGCACCGGGCCGAGGGACATCCACCAGTCCAGGTTGGCGGTGACCATGGCCGCCAGCCGGTCCAGGTAGGTGTCACCGGGAAGGAAGCCGTGGCAGAAGGCGCTGACCTCGCAGCCGGTGACGAACACCACGTCCGTGCCTGCCTGGCGCACCGCTTCGGCGCGCTCCGCGCACTCGGCGAAAAGCGCCAGCGCCTGCGCTGGGTCCAGGTCGACGGGGAACGGGGAGAACCACGTCTCGAGCCCGGCGTCCGCCGCGTGCCTGGCCGCGACGCTCAGCCGTTCCGGCTCGCGGCCGGAGATGCGCACGGCGTCGCAGTGCAGGTCGCCGGCGATGACCGCCATCTCCCGCCTGACGGCCTGGGAATCGAGGGTCTTCCTCGTCAGGCTGTTTCCGGGGAACGTCCCCGTGTCGTAGTTGATGCCTCGCGCGCGCATGTCACTCCCTTTCCAGTCGATTGACTCCGTGTTCAAGCAGGTCGAACGCGAGCTCGACCTCCCGCGCCAGCAGCCGGCCGGCGTCAGCGGGGGACATTCCGTCCAGCAGCCGCTGGAAGTACGACTCCTGCACGGTGAGCAGGGACGCAGCGACCTGGGCGGCGATAAGCCCGGCGGCCGGATTGCCGTACTCGCCGGCGAGTGCGGCCGCCAGCGCATCGCGCTGCCGGTAGAGCAGCGCGTTCGCCGCCGCCCGCAGCGCCGGGCTGTCCTGAATCACCCGGACCCGGGTGACCAGCGCGCCCAACTCGGCCTCCGGCACGTCCGCGGCAGCGAGCCCGCGGAAGTAGGCGCGCAGCGCCGCAAGGAACGGCTGGCCCGGCGGCCGCCTGGCCGCGATCCCGGCCAGGTCGTCGCCCGCGACGCCGCCAAGGACAAGCGCCTCCTTGGACGGGAAGTAGGCGAACAGGGTCGCCTTGGCCACTTCAGCCGACTCGGCGATCTCGTTGACCGTCACGGCCTCGAAGCCGCGCTCGGCGAACAGCCGCAGCGCAACCGCGGCGATCCGCTGCCGCGTCTGCTCCTTCTTGCGTTCGCGCAGTCCTGCCACGCCACCACAATATTCATACTCGGTCTAAAATCAAACTCGGTATGGAATTTTACCTGCCGCGGCCGCTCGCCGGCCCCCCGCTACTGGCCCGTTTGCAGCGCGATCAGGTTGACGCTCTGGCCGCGCCCGTCCTCGCGCAGCAGCGCCGCCGCCACCACGACGCTGGCCACCACCAGCAACGCGCTGACCGCGAAACCGGCGTGGAAGCCGGCGGTGAGCGCGGCAGGCGCCGCGTTCCCGGCAGCGGCGGAACGCGCCGCAAAGGACGCGACCACCGTGGCGATCACCGCGAGGCCGAGCGCGCCACCGAGCTGGCGGCTGACGTTGAGCAGCGCGGACGCGACGCCGTGCCGGTCCGCCGCGACACCCGACATCGCCGCCACGGACGTGGGGACGATCACGGCGCCGGCGCCGAGGCCGACGATGACCGTGGGCAGGATGATGTCCGTCAGCAGGTGCCCGGAGACCGGGACGCGGGCCAGCAGCACCAGCCCGGCAAGGCTCACGGCCGAGCCGAGAATCGACGTGGCCCGGATGCCGGCCAGCGATACGAGGGCGGGCGCGGCGGCCGCCGCGACGAGGATCGACAGGCCGAACGGCACGTACGCCAGCCCAGTGCGCAGCGCCGAGTAGTGCAGCACCTGCTGCATGTACAGCGTGGTCGAGTAGAACACCGCGAACATCGCGCTGGACAGCAGCGCCGACACCACGTTGGCGCCGGCCACGGAACGGTTCCGCCACAGCGACAGCGGCATCAGCGGAGCGCGCCCCGCGCGTTCCTCGCGCGCCTCGTGCACCACGAAGTAGCCGGTGAGAGCCGCCGCCGCGCACAGCAGCCCGACTGTGCGCCCGGACCCCCAGGCGTGGCCGGACGTCTGCGCCACCGCGTAGGCGAGCAGGCTCGCGCCCGCGGTCACGCTCACCGCGCCGCCGAGGTCGAAGCCGCGCCGCGAGGCGGCGGCCCCGCGCCCAAGCGGTGGGTCGGCCGGCAGCACCCGCAGCGCGGCCACGATCACGATCAGCCCGACCGGGATGTTGATCAGGAAGATCCACCGCCACCCGGCGGCCGAAACGAGCGCGCCGCCGAGCACCAGCCCGAGCGTCCCCGCCGCCGCGG
>DATBBI010000282.1:0-5019 GCA_036271115.1 Trebonia sp. | reverse complement strand
TGGGGACCGTCCCGTTCTCCGCCGCCCCGTTCTCCGCCACTGGGCGCGCTGGCTCGCCGTCGGGCGGCGTCTCTTCCGCCGCCACGCCGTCCGCCGCGGGCTTTCCGAACCGGAACCCCGATACCCGGAGCCCGGGGAAGCCGCCGCCAAGCCGCCAGGACCGCGCTCCCCGCGCCATCATGTCTCCATCTAACCAACTACGGTGGGGTCATGCAGACACGCAGGGACCGGGGAGGGGACGCGTCGTACCGCGAACGCCTGCTGGTGCCCGCCAGCTGGTGGCTGCTCGCCGTCCCCGTCGTCGCCATCCTCGGCGGCGAGGTGTACGCCGGCTTCGGCGGCTGGATCCCGCCGGTGATCTACGCGGTGTTCATCGTGGCCGTTGCGGGCTTCCTGCTGACCTGGGGCGCGACCACCATCGAGGTGGCGGACGGCACGCTGCGGGCCGGCGGCGCCGAGCTCCCGCTGGACCGGGCTTCCGAGGTCGTGCCGCTCGACGAGAAACAGGCCGCGCTGCTGCGCGGCCCGAGGGCCGACCCGGCGGCCCATCTCATGCTGCGGCCCTACCTGAAGCGCGCCGTATGCATCAGGCTCGCCGATCCGGGTAGCGGTGTCCCCTACTGGCTGGTGGCCACCCGGCACCCGGCCGAGCTCGCGACCGCGATCGAGCGCGGCCGGCAGAGCGCGGGCCGTCAGGCCGTGGGATGATGACGCTCACTAAAAGGGGGCGAGGAGGTAACGGATGAGTAAGAAGAAGGACGGCTCCGACGGAGGGCACGCGACCCTCACGCTCGCTTCCATTGCGGTGCCTTTGATATTGCGCAAAGTGCTGGCCGTCGCGTGGACCAAGGTCGTCGGCAAGAACCCGCCGATCGACCTGAAGGATCCTAAGATCACGTTCCCCGAGGCGATCGCCTGGGCCGTCGTCCTAGCGATCGTCGTAGAAACCGCCCGGTTCGGTGTCACCCGGCCGGCCAGGCAGCAAGCGGCGCTCGAGGCCGCCGCCACGGAATCGGACTGAGTACGCTACAGCGACCGGTCACGGCGCCCCGCGGGCAGCCCAGCCCGCGGGGCCGTGGCCGTCATGCGGCACACTCGCGGCAGACCAACTGGCCGTTCCTCTCTTCGGCAAGCTGGCTCCGGTGGTGCACAAGGAAGCAACGCGAGCAAGTGAACTCGTCCGCCTGCCGTGGGATCACCCGGAACGAAAGCTCCTCGTTCGACAGATCAGCCCCAGGAAGCTCAAGCGACTCAGCCACGTCGTCCGGATCAAGGTCGATGGTGCTCGACGACTTGTCCATCCGGCGGGCCTGCAGCTCCTGAAGGCTGTCCTCGGTCAAATCGTCGTCGGTCTTCCGCGGGCTGTCGTAATCGGTAGCCATTTGTGACCCATCCCCCTCCATAGGTGGTGCGCAGTCGCTGCGCGGGTGTAACGCTCCGGAAGCCAAAGTTGTGCCCGATTCCGGCGAGGAATTTTCGCACAACTCATCCGGCATGGACGGACCAACACACGGGAAGGTGACAGAATTCCGTCCCGAGGGGGGATGATCTTAGCTACATCACCTGTCCCGCTCGGGATCCAGGTCCGCGAGCGCCTCCGCCAGCGCCGGGAAAAGCCCCGGTCCCGCCGCCACCGTCATGGACGTGCTCGGCGGCGCGCCGTGCAGTCCGCCGACGACCGCCCCCGCCTCGGTCGCGATCAGCGCCCCCGCGGCGTAGTCCCAGTAGTTCAGGCCCCGCTCGTAGAACGCGTCCAGCCGGCCGGCGGCCACCGAGCACAGGTCGGCCGACGCCACCCCCGCCCGCCTGATGTCCCGGACCCGGGGCAGCAGCGCGGCGACGACCTCGCCCTGGACCTTCCGCCGGGCCGCCCGGTAACCGAAGCCGGTCGCCACCAGCGCCTGATCGAGCGGCACGCCGGGACGGCAGCGCAGCCGGACGCGTCCGGCCCGCGCGGACTCCAGCCAGCCGCCGCCGCCGCGCGTCGCGGTGAACAGCTCGCCGCGGATGGGCACGAACACCGCGCCCGCCACGACCTCGCCCGCCACCTCAGCGGCGATCGAGACCGCCCAGTCGGGCAGCCCGTACAGGTAGTTGACCGTGCCGTCCAGCGGGTCGATCACCCACCGGACCGGCGCGCCCGCCGTGTCCCCTATCTGCCCGCCTTCCTCCCCGAGGATCGCGTCGCCGGGCCGCCCGGCCAGGATGCGCGCCCTGATCAGCTCCTCCGAACGGCGGTCCATCTCGGTGACCACGTCGGTCGGGCTGGACTTCGTGGCCGCCACCGACACGCGGCCGCCCGGCGACGCGAGCAGTTCGCCCGCCTCGCGCGCCGCGCCGGTCGCCACGGCGAGCAGCTCATCGGCGCTCATGACCGCCCCGGCGCCTGCGGGCGCGCGTACCGGCAGCAGTCGGCCGGGCAGTCCCCCGCCGCCGGCCCGAACCCGCCGAGCGCCAGCGGCGGCGCGCCGGACGATCCGGACGGTCGTGTCCGCTCCGCCACCAGCTCGCACACCATCCGGGCGAACCGCTCCGACGAGCCGGGCGCCGCCGCCCGCGCGAACGCGAGGCCCAGTGACGCCGCGGTCTCCGCCGCCTCCACGTCCAGGTCGTGCACGACCTCCATGTGGTCGCTGACGAACCCGGCGGGCACGACCACGACGGCGGGCACCCCGTCCTTCGCCAGCACCCGCAGGTGGTCGTTCACGTCCGGTTCCAGCCAGGGCACGCTCGGCGGTCCGCTGCGGCTCTGGAAGACGAGGTCCCAGCCCAGGGAGCCACCACGCGTCCGTTCCGAGATAAGCCGCGAAGCTTCCCTCAGCTCAGCCACGTACCTGCCGCCTGGAACCACGGTCCCGGCCGACACGCTGCCGCTGGCGGCGGCCATGCCAGCCGGCACGCTGTGCGCGGTGAACACCAGCCGGGCGCCGTCGGCGACGTCCGGCGGCAGGGTGCGCAGCGCCGCTTCGGTGTTCGCCGCGAACGGCTCGATGAACCCCGGGTGGTTGAAGTACGGGCGGATCTTGTCGATCCGCGGCGCGCCTGGGACCGCCGCGACCGCCGCCTCGATGTCGTCCCGGTACTGCCGGCACGCCGAGTAGGAGCTGTAGGCGGAGGTCGCGAACGCGATCGCGTGCCGCACTCCGTCGGCGGCCATCCGCCGCACCGTGTCGGTCAGCAGCGGCTGCCAGTTCCTGTTCCCCCAGTAGACGGGCAGGTCCATGCCCGCGGCCTCGATCGCGGCGATCAGGTCCCGGCACTGGCCGTTGATCGGGCTGACCCCGCCCGCCGCGTAGTAGTGCTCCGCCACCTCGGCCAGCCGCTCCGCGGGCACGCCGCGGCCGCGCGTGACGTTCTTAAGGAACGGCAGCACGTCATCGGGGCCCTCGGGGCCGCCGAACGACAGCAACAGGAACGCGTCATAGGACGGCATGTGTTCTATCCAACCAGGGACCAGGCGCGGGCCGGTAACCGGCGCACGGCCGGAAAATGACGGCGACGCCTGGTGCCAGTGCCCGGTATCGTCGGGTTTCGGGAGGCAACGCACGCGATGACGAGTGTGGACGAGAGGCGCCAGCGGGGGGCGCCAGGGTTCCTGCTGCCGTACGCGGAGATCTTCCGTGACCGGCGCGCGCTGCGGTTCTCCGCGGCCGGTGTCATCGGACGGATGCCGATGGCCATGCTCGGCCTCGGCACGGTGCTGCTGATCTCCGCGCGAACCGGTCACTACGGAGTGGCCGGCAGCGTGGCGGCGTCCGGATCGCTCGGCGCGGCGCTCTGCGCGCCGCAGCTTGCCCGGCTGGTCGACAGGTTCGGCCAGCGGCGGGTGCTGATACCGCTGTGCCTGGTGTTCGCGCTGGCGGTCACCGGGCTGGTGCTCGCGGTGCAGCTGGGGGTGCCGGACTGGGCGCTGTTCCTCCCTGGCATCCTCGCCGGCGCCAGCATGCCGGTGCTCGGCCCGATGGTGCGCGCCCGGTGGAGCGCGCTGCTGGCCGGCACGCCCCGGCTGCATACGGCGTTCTCGCTAGAATCCGTCGGCGACGAGCTGTGCTTCGTGGTCGGCCCGGCCGTGGTGACGCTGCTCGCCACCCAGGTCCATCCCGCGGCCGGCGTCACCGCCGCCGCGGCGCTCTGCCTGACGGGAACGCTGTGGCTCGCGTCCCAGCGGGACACCGAGCCGCCGCCGCGTCCGCCGGTGGCTGCGAAGCATTCTCCTGAACGTTCCCGGCATACTCCGGGCACTCGTCGTTTCTCTCTGGCCGCGCCCGGCCTGATCGTGCTCGCGCCCGTGTACGTGTTCCTCGGCGGGATGTTCGTCTCCGTCGACCTGTCCACGGTCGCGTTCGCGACGAGCTTCGGCCACAAGCCCCTAGCGGGGCTGCTGCTCGCCTGCTGGGCGTTCGGCAGCGGCGTCGGCGGCCTCTGGTACGGCACAAGGAACTGGCGGTCGCCCACCTGGCGGCGGTTCGCGATCACGCTCGCGCTCACCGTCGCCGGGGTGTGGACGTTCGGCACCGTGCCCAACCTGATCACGCTCGCGCTGGTGCAGTTCCTGTGCGGGATGGCGATCGCGCCGACGCTGATCGCCGGGTACAGCCTCATGGAGGAGCAGGCCTGGCCAGGACGGACCACCGAGGCGATGACCTGGCTGTCCACCGGGATCGGCGTCGGCGTGGCCTGCGGCGCGACGGCCGCGGGGTTCATCCTGGACGCGTTCGGGGCGCGGTGGGGGTACGTGTTCGCGGCCTCGTGCGGCAGCGGCGCGGTACTGCTGTGCCTTGGCGGGCTGCGGCGGCTCGCCGGCCGTTAGCCGAACTCGCGGGCGTACTCGGCGGCCAGCGTCAGCACCTCGTCCACGTACCAGGTGGCGTGGTTGTAGGCGAAGATCGCCTGCCGCAGCCCCTGGCCGCCCTGGGCGGCGCCGCTGGCGCACAGCAGCTCAGCCGCGGACGGCACCGCGTCGTACGGGTTCATGATGTCCGGCGGCCCGGTCTCGCCGAACGCGTCGATGCCCCAGAC
>DATBBI010000281.1:0-2220 GCA_036271115.1 Trebonia sp. | reverse complement strand
CGGCGGCACGTACACGGTCACCGCGCGCGGCCCGCGCAGCGGCACCGATTCGATCGTGTGCTCCCGCACTTCCCCCGCGAGTTCGATCGGCCCCTCACCATCGGCGGGCCCAGCCGGCGCGCGGGGCCCGCGCCAGGTCATCGTGTCCGTCACCGGCTGCCCGAACGGCAGGTCCGCCGTACCCAGCCCGATCACCATCACCGTGATCACGGCCTCGTCGAGCCGCCGCACCCGCACGGACGCCTCCCACAGCCCCTCGCCGGGATCCGGCGATCCGGTGGGTCCCGGCGACACAGTGCCCCCGACCGGCCACAGCGGCACCTGGATTCCGCCGCCGAGCATCACCTGCTCTGCCGCCCCGCGCCACAGCACGTGCAGGACGTCATCCTCGGCCCACAGCACGTACCGCGCGTCGCCGAGCCGCTCGCGCAGCCCGGCCGCGTCCCGCGGGCACCAGACCCGCACCGCCTCCAGCTCGTCGGGCAGCCCGCCGGCCGCGTACGCGGCTTGGGCGCGCCGCCGGTTCGCGGGCAGCAGCGCCCGCATCCGCTCCGCCACGGTCTCCCGCCCGGCCGCGGCCCGCTGCTCGTCGCTCACGTACGGATCGGAGAAGGCGATCTCCTCACCGCACGACGTCATGGTCCGCACCGCGAACGGATCCGCGTCCGTCTTCCCGCCCATATGTAAGAGCATTATCCGGAACGTACGCGGCTGACTCTCATTTCGACCATGACTCATCTGGCCGGCGCACGCGGGCGCGGTCGGCGACGAACATCGCCACGACGGCGGCGACCGCGCCGAGCTGGATGGCCATGTCGGAAATGTTGAAAGAGCCGCCGCGCCCGGCGACGTGAATCCAGTCGACGACCGCGCCGCGGCCCAGGCCCGGTGCGCGGAACAGCCGGTCCGACAGGTTTCCTAGCGCCCCGCCGAGCACCGCGGCCAGGCAGATCGCGACCGCGCGGCTCCTCGTGCGGACCGCCAGCGTTCCGGCCACGGCCACGATCGCGACGGCCGCCAGCGTGACGAGGACGGGGTACCCGGCCGCGATGCCGCCGCTCGCGCCGGTGTTCCGCACCAGCTGGATCGACACCAGGCCCGATCCCGTGACCGGATGCAGCCGCAGCACCAGCGACTTGGTGATCTGGTCGGCGGCGAGGACGACCCCCGCGGTGCCCAGCATCGCCCACCGCACCGCTCGGCCGCGGGCCGCGCTACCTGCCGGGACTACCGTCATACACCGACGATACGCCGGGCCGGTGCGATGATGGATCAGGTGAAGCCGGAGAAACATTCCGTGGCGGTCGTCGTGCGCACCGGCGACGGCACGTTCCTGGCCGTGCGGCGGCCCGACGACCCGGAAGACCCGCTGGCCGGCCTGTGGGGGCTGCCCGCCGTCACGCTGGCGGACGAGGAGGACGAGCACTCCGGCGTCATCCGCGCCGGGCGCGCCAAGCTGGGGGTCGAGCTCGCGGTCGGGCGGAAGATCGGCGAGAAGACCGCCGACCGGGGCGACTACGTGCTTTTCCTGGCCGACTACGAGGCGGTTATCACCAGCGGGACGCCATCCGTGCCGCAGCCGGACAACTCGGTGACGCAGTACGCCGACTTCGCGTTCGTCGACGACCCGCAGCTGCTCACCGAGGCGGCGGACGCGGGCTCGCTGTGCGCGCAGATCCTCCTGGAGCGCGTGGCCGCCGCGGAACGGGACCGGGTCGCGGAGTTCCGGCGCCGCAACGGCCTGTCCTACCTGATCGACGTGCACACCCACTTCATGCCGGACCGGCTGCTCGCCGCGGTGTGGGCGTACTTCGACACGGGCGGGCCGCTGCTCGGCCGGCCCTGGCCGATCCGCTACCGCGCGGAAGAGCAGCGGCGGCTGGAGGTGCTGCGCGGGTTCGGCGTCCGCGCGTTCACGTCGATGCTGTACCCGCACAAGCCCGGCATGGCCAGGTCGCTGAACGACTGGGCGGCCGGCTTCGCGGAACGGAACCCGGACTGCCTGCACTCCGCGACGTTCTTCGCGGAATCGAGCGCGCCCGCCGACGTGCGGCACGCGATGGACCAGGGCGCCCGGGTGTTCAAGTGCCACCTGCAAGTGGGCGGCTTCAACCCGAACGACCCGGTGCTCGACGACGTGTGGGGCCAGCTGGCCGAGGCGGGCATCCCGGTGGTGACGCACTGCGGCTCAGGCCCGGTGGCCGGCCGGCACACCGGCCC
>DATBBI010000280.1:0-12199 GCA_036271115.1 Trebonia sp. | reverse complement strand
CTGCTCGCGCTGCTGACCGGCCTGGGTGTCGCGCGGCGGATCACCCGTCCGGTCGCCCGGCTCATCTCCGTCACGCGGGCGATGGCGGGCGGCGACCGGTCCGCGCGGGCGGGCGCGATCAGGGGACCCGGTGAACTGCGCGAGCTGGCCGCCGCGTTCGACCAGATGGCCGACACCCTCGACCGCGAGGACAAGATCCGCAGGGACCTGGTCGCGAGCGTCGCCCACGAGCTGCGCACGCCGGTCGCCGTGCTGCAGGCCGGGCACGAGGCCCTGCTCGACGGCGTGATCGAGCCGGGACCAGAAGAGCTCGCCTCGCTACGCGACGAGGTGGTGCGGCTCGCCCGCATGGTGGATGACCTGCAGACGATGGCCGCCGCCGACGCCGCGGTGCTGCGGCTGGCGCGCGAGCGCCGCGACCTGGCGGGCATCGCGGCGGCCGCGGCCGACAGCCTGGCCCGCCGGTTCGAGGCGGCCGGCGTCACGCTGAACAGGCTGCTCGAGCCGGCGCCGGTACTCGCCGACGAGCGGTGGATGCACCAGGTGGTCACCAACCTGCTCGGCAACGCGCTCAAGTTCACCCCGGCCGGCGGTACCGTGACGATCCGCACCGGGCGGGGCGGCCCGGGTGCGCTGCCCGGCCCGGCCGCGGTGCTCGAGGTGACCGACACGGGGGTGGGGATTCCCGCCGACGAGCTACCGCGCATCTTCGACCGGTTCTGGCGCGGCCAGGCGGCCGCCGCCCAGACGTCGGGCAGCGGCATCGGCCTGGCCATCGCGGCGGAACTGACGCTGGCGCATGGCGGCACGCTGACCGCGGACAGCCAGCCCGGGCGCGGCACCACGCTCACCCTCAGCCTGCCGCCAGCCTGACCGCCGCGGAACGCCGGGCCGGCGCGGCCTCCACATGATCGCCACCGCGGCGGCACAGAGCCTGCACCGTCGGCGGTTCAGCTGGCTCCAGACACCCTCGAGTAGGAGCCAGGCAGAAATGACCAGCATGCAGCGCGCCCCTCGCGCGGGACTCGCCGTGGTGGCGGCGGTGGTGATCGGCGGCAGCGGTGTGGCTGTCGGCGCGGCCACGGCGACGCCGAGCCCGGCCGCTACCAGCGTCCAGGCCGCGACAAGCGCGCCGCCGGCCGTGGATGGGGGCGCGCGGGCGAGCTACGCGGACGTGGTCCGCCAGGTTCTGCCCTCGGTGGTGCTGATCAGCACCACCGAGGGGCTCGGCTCTGGCGTCGTGCTCGACAAGGCGGGGAACATCGTCACGAACGCCCACGTAGTCGGGCAGGCGACCAGCTTCAAGGTGCAGGTCTCCGGCGATCCCGCCCCGCGCACCGCCACCCTGGTGGGCAGCTACCCGCCAGACGACCTGGCCGTGATCAGGGTCGATGACCCGGCCGGGTTGCAGCCGGCCACGTTCGGCGATTCGGCCGCGGCGCGGGCAGGCGACGTGGTCCTCGCCGTCGGCAACCCGCTCGGCCTGTCCGGCAGCGTCACGAGCGGCATCATCTCCGCCACCGGGCGGGTGGTCGCCGAACCCGCCAGCGCGGGGACACCAGGCGCCACCCTGCCGGACGCGATCCAGACCAGCGCGCCGATCAACCCGGGCAACAGCGGCGGCGCGCTCGTCACGACCGCCGCGGAGGTGATCGGCATCCCGACGCTGACCGCCGGCGGCTCGGCGGGCGGCGCCCAGGTGCAGGGCATCGGCTTCGCCATCCCGTCCAACCTCGTCAGGGACATCGCGCAGCAGATCATCACCTCAGGGTCCGTCACCAACTCGCACCGCGCCGCGATCGGCGCCCAGGTCGGCGCCGTCACGGGCCAGGACGGCAACCCGGCGGGGACCGGTATCGTCACCGTCACGAGCGGCGGCCCCGCGGACCGCGCCGGGCTCCGCGCCGGTGACGTCATCCGCGCGGCGGGCGGCACGCCCACACCAGACCCGCAGGCCCTCGCTGGTGTCCTGGCCGCCGCGCACCCAGGCGACCAGCTCACCCTCTCGGTAGAGCGCGGCGGCCAGGAGCTGACCGTCAAGCTAACCCTCGGCGAGCTGCCAGCCAGCTAAGGCCGTACCTACGCGCCTCTAGGTGTGCGATTCCGGGGCATATTGCCCCGGAATCGCACAGTTAGACGAGATACGCCGCTACCACTCCACGAGCATCCAGATTTCCGGGCGGGGGTGGTCGTCGGCGTCGACGGCGGCGAAGCGCCTGGCGGCCTCCTTGAGGTGCGTCACCGCCGCCTCGCGCTGGCCGGCCGCGTGCAGCAGGTCGGCCAGGTTCGTGTGCAGCGCCGCCACCCGGTGCTGGTCGCCGAGCTCGCTGCCCAGTTCGAGCGCCTCGGTCGCCAGCGCGAGCGCCTCCGTGCCGTGCCCCGTTTCCGCCAGCAGCCTCGCCAGGTTGTTCAGCGCTGCGACAGCGGCGCCGAGCTCGGGCAGCCGCCGGGCCTCGGCCAGGCTGTCGCGGAGGTACTTCTCCGCCGCGTTGGTGTCCCCGGCGCGCGCGGCGAGCATGCCGAGCACGTTGAGCGCCTGGGCCATCGCGCCGAGGTCAGCGGCGGCGCGGGCGGAGTCGAGCGCGGCCTGGCCGAGCAATTCGGCCTGGATGGTGTCGCCGCGCCGGAACGCGACGACCGCGCGGTCCGCGGCCGCGCGGGCCAGGTGACCGGGGTCGTCGGCGAGTTCGGCGACGGTGGCCAGGTGCGCTTCTGCCAGGTCCCAGTCGCCCAGCCGGTGGTGCACGTCCGCGAGCTTGTGCTCGATGCCGGCCAGCGCGGCCCGGTCGCCGCCCTGCTGGCCGCTGGCGATGGCCGCGGCGGTCTCGAACTCGGCGAGCGCTTCGCGGTACCGGCCGAGCACGACGAGCTCCTCGCCCAGGGCAATCCGGCCCGGCAGCTGGGGATAGCCGAGCGCAAGGGCGCGGGCCAGGTAGCCGCGCGCCTCGGCGTGCGCGTACAGCTCGCGGGCCCTGGCCGCGGCCAGCCACCACCATTCGGCCGCCGCGCCGTCCCGTCCGGCCAGCTGCAGGTGCTCGGCGACCGTGCCGGCGGGGGTCCCCACGGGATCGCGCTGGTGCCGGGGGGCGAGGACGTCCGCGGCGCGTCCGTGCAGCAGGCGCCGCCTGGCGAGCGAGGCCGAGTCGTAGGCGGTCTTGCGCATCGCCTCGTAACGGAACCGGTAGGACGGCGCCCCGCCGACGGCCGGCGGTGGGTTCTCGGTGAGCAGCGACCTGGCGACGGCCTCCTCGATCGCCTCGACAATCTCGTCTTCACCCCGCCCGCTGACCGCCTGGAGCAGGTCGGCGTCGGCGTCGCTGCCGAGCACCGCGGCGGCGGTGAGCACCTGCAGCGTGGGCTCGCTCGCCGCCCGCAGCCTGGCGAGGAACAGCTCCCGCACGCTGGCCGGGGGCCACCAGTCAGCGAGGAGCGCCTGCCTGCCGTCCGCCGGTGCCCCCGGTACCTCGGCGGAACGCAGCGCCTCCACGTACTCGCGCACCAGCATCGGCAGCCCGTGCGTCTCGGCGAGCAGCAGGTCCACGTCTACCGGCGGCGTCCCCGGCAGGCTCAGCAGGGACCTGATCGCGTCGGGCCCGAGCGGGCCGGGCTCGATCATCTCGCCGAGCGGGCCGGCCTCGCCGAACGCGGCGCGCAGCACCCGCAGCCGGCCCGCCTGCTCCGGCTGCCAGGTGAGCGCGAGCAGCAGCGGCCAGCCCGCGAGCCTGCGGACCAGGTAGGAGAGCAAGCCGAGCGAGGAATTGTCCGCCCAGTGCACGTCCTCCACTGCGATGACGCCCGCCGGCCGCCGCTGCCCGTTCCCGCCCTGCCTGTTCCCGCCCTGCGCGGGCGTTCCGGCCGCGACGCGCAGGGTGTCCGCGATGGCCGCGTACATGCGGGCGACGGCCGCCGGGCTGTCGAGCGCAGGGCTCCGCGGATCTTGCTGGACGTCCGCCAGCCCGGGCACCAGCCGCCCGGCCATCGCGATCGTCTGCGCGGGCAGCAGGTCGGGCAGCTCGGGGCACACGTTGAGTGCGCTGCGCAGCAGGTCGGCCGCCAGCACGAACGGCAGTGCCGACTCGCCGTCATGGCAGCGGGCTACCAGCACGGTGCTGCCCGCGCCGACCGCCTCGGCGCGCAGCTCCTCCACCAGCCTGCTCTTGCCGCTGCCGGCCTGGCCGACGATCGCGACCGCCCGGCCCCGCGCCCCGTCCACGCCGGGCGCCCCAGGGGCCCCAGGCGCCCCGAGCGCCCCAGCCGATCGCCACGCGCTGCGCAGCGCCGACAGCTCGGCCGCCCGGCCGACCAGCGGCCAGTCGAGGGCGGCCACCTGGTCAGCGGTCCCGGCCGCGGGCCCAGCGGCCGCCGCTGCCGTCGGCAGCGGCGGCGCGGCTAGCCTGCCCGCGCGCACGTCCTCGTACAGCTGGGTGGTCTCCGGCAACGGCCGGACCGCGAGGTCCCTGTCCAGCACGTGCACCAGCGATCGGTACTGCCGCATGGCGGCGGACCGCTGTCCCGTCCACTCATACAGCCTGATCATCGCCTGGTGGGCGGGCTCGTGCAGCTGGTCGAGCTGCAGCCAGCGGCGGGCGTGCCCGATCGCGCGCTCCAGCTCGCCGGCCGCCACGCAGGCGGCGACCAGCCGCTGCAGGCCCCTGGCGAGCAGCTGCTTCTGCTCCTCCCGCACCGACACCTGCCAGTCCTCGAAGTCCGGGCAGTCGCGCACGGTGAAACCGGCCAGGAAGTCGCCCCGGTACAGGCCGACGCCGCGCTCCAGCGCAGCGGCGTCCTTGCGGGTCAGCAGCGTCTCGAACTCGCGCACGTCGACGTCGACCGCCGCGGGCAGCAGCCCGACGGTCGTTCGCGTGATCGCGAGGGCCGGCCCCACGGCTGCGGCCGCCACCGACAGGGTGCGCCTGAGCGACCCGCGCGCCTTGGCCTCGTCGGCGTCCGGCCACAGCAGGTCGGCGACCTGTTCCCGAGTGTGCTCGCGACCGGTGACCGCGAGCAGCGCGAGCAGCGCGATGGCTTTCCTGGTGTCGAACGAGACCGGCGCGCCGTCACGCTTGACCACAGGCGGCCCGAGCAATGCCAGGCTCAACTCACTCATGCGTTCCCCCCCACCCCGGACCGCATTATCACCGTAACGGTAATTCGTGAAAGTCCCTCACACGGTCACGCTTTCCGTAACGATCCCGTACCGCCTTCTTTCTACGCTGATCTCGTCGGAATTCGCCACGATCCGGAGAATCATATGCCGCAGCGCACGGAGGGACAGCGGGCCAGCGAGACAGCGCAGGGGCCCCAGGAAGCCACTGCGCCGGATACCGCGTGGCAGGACCCTGCTGGCGAGCTTGAGGAAACGAGCGGAGCGGGCTGGGACGGCAGCCGGGCCGCGGATGACGGCAGTGCCGCCGGCGACGGCAGCGCTGCGGACCACGGCGGCCGGCGCGCGGAGCCGGGGGAGCGCGCCGGCCGGCCGCGGGTGCGCGGGCTGCTGCACCGCAGGTCGCAGGCCGGGACACAAGGCGAGGCGCCGGCGCCGCGGGTCGTGCCGACCGGGATCGACCTGGACCTGGCCGCGAACGATCCGCTGGTGGGCTACCTGCTCAGCGCGGCCGGCGCGGTCGACATCACGAACTTGCGGCTCGCCTCTCCGGCGCTGAAGGCACTGCAGGCCGCCGGGGTCGTGCTTGTCGTCCCGCTGATCTCGTCGGGCAGCCTGGTGGGCCTGCTCAGCCTGGGCCCGCGCATGTCGGAGCGCGGCTACTCCTCTGACGACCTGCGGCTGCTCAACTCGCTGGCCGGCTACGCCGCCCCCGCGATGCGGGTCGGCCAGCTCGTGCGCCAGCAGGAGGCGGAGGCCAGGAACCGCGAGCGGATCGAGCAGGAGCTGAAGGTCGCCCAGCTCATCCAGCAGCAGTTCCTGCCCAAGAGCCTGCCCGAGCTGCCGTCCTGGCACGTGGCCGCCTTCTACCGCCCGGCCAGGACCGTTGGCGGAGACTTCTACGACTTCATCGAGCTGCCGGACGGCCGGGTCATGTTCGTCGTCGGCGACGTGACGGACAAGGGCGTGCCGGCCGCGCTCGTCATGGCGAGCACGCACGCGCTGCTCAGGGACGCGGCCCCCCGGCTGATCTCACCCGGCGCGGTCCTCGGTCATGTCAACGACATGCTGTGCGCCGACATCCCCGCGCACATGTTCGTCACCTGCCTGGCCCTGGTGCTCGATCCGGTCAGCGGCGCCGCGGTGTTCGCCAACGCGGGACACGACGTCCCCTACGTGCGGACCCGCGACGGCGTGGCCGAGCTGCGGGCCCGCGGCATGCCGCTAGGGCTGATGCAGGGCATGGCGTACGAGGAGAAGGCCTTCCAGTTCGAGCCGGGCGACTGCGCGCTGCTGCACAGCGACGGCCTGGCGGAAGCCCACGCGCCCGACCGGGAGATGTTCGGCTTCCCGCGCGTCTCGGCGCTGGTCGGCAAGGGGGCTTCCGGTGAGTCGCTCATCGACCTGTGCCTGACCGAGCTCCGCGGCTTCACGGGAACCGATTACGAACAGGAAGACGACATCACCCTGGTGTCACTCCAGCGCTCGCCGTCGGCGTGGCCCCGCGCCGTCAGCGAAGGAGGCGATTCATGACATCAATAGCCCAGCCCGCGCCCCGGCGGCTGGACGCGTTCGCTCTCGCCAGCGAACCAGGCAACGAGCGCCTCGCGATCAGCCGGGTAGCCGAGACCGCCTCCTCGGCGGGCATCTCCGCCGAGCGGCTCGAACGCCTCAAGACCGCGGTCGCCGAGGCCACCATGAACGCGATCGAGCACGGCAACAAGAACCACGCGGAGATCCCGGTCGACGTGGAAATCATCCAGGCCGGCGACGAGATCACCGTGGCGATCAGCGACCAGGGCGGTGCCCCTGACCAGGATCCGGCATCCGATGCGGAGGAGCCGGACCTGGTCAAGAAGCTGGCGGGCGCGCAGAGCCCGCGCGGCTGGGGGCTGTTCCTCATCCGCAACATGGTCGACGCGATGGAAGTAACAACCGATGGCCAGCGGCACACCGTGTGGCTGACCATGCGAACCAGCGCACCTGAAGGAGCTGAACATGACGAGCAGGTGTGACGCCACGACCCGGACGATGCCGGGCGCGGCGGTGATCGAACTGACGGGCGAAGTCGACGGGACCGCCGCCGATGTCCTGACGGCGGCCTATCAGGCCGCGGTGACGGGCACCGATGTGGGCGTCGTCGTGCTCGACTTCGCCTCGGTCGTCTACATCAACTCCACCGGGATCGCGCTGATCGTGAGCATCCTCGCCCGCGCCAGGGCCGAGCGCAGGAAGGTCGTCGCCAGCGGCCTGTCCGCGCACTACCGCGAGATCTTCGATATCACCAGGCTGTCGGATTTCATCGAGCTCTTTCCCGACCTCGATCACGCCGTCAGCGAGCTAACAGGACCTGCCGCCTGACGGGACCGACGGCGGCGCGGAATTCACCGCACATCACTGCAGGACCAAGGGACCACTGTAAGGGGAGAGACAGATGAGCGTTCCCGCACTCTCGATGGACGTTCGCCGGGTGGGCGACAGCGTTGCCATTGTCGATATCAAGGGCGACGTGACCGCCGCGTGCGAGCCGGTGCTGATGTCGGCCTACGAGGCCGCCGGCGGCGCGTCGGCGAGCAAGCTGGTGCTGAACTTCGCGGGACTCGAGTACATGAACAGCGGCGGCATCGGCATGCTCGTGACGCTGCTCGTCCGCGCGAACCGGCAGCGCCAGGAGCTCGCCGCCATCGGGCTGAGCGACCACTACCGGGAGATCTTCGAGCTGACCAGGCTCGACGAGGCCATCACCATCTACGACAGCGAGGAGTCGGCGCTGGTCGGCGCCGCAAAGTAAGAATCGAGGGGCTGTCATGACTGAACTAGCAGGCCCGGACCGCGCCGCGTCGGCGGAGCAGATCGGACTCAGCCACCGCGAGGCCGCGGCGCCGCCGCCCGGCCACGCGCCGTCGAAGGCCGCCACGGCGCCGCGGGACGCGCAGAGCTGGGCCGCGAAGGTCGACAGGCTCGCGGTGGACCAGCGGGCCGGGGTGCGCGGCACCAACGTCGCGGGACGCCGGCTGACGGGCCCGGTGCAGGGCTTCGGCAAGATGTGGCAGAAGACCTACCGGATGGAGGTCGGGGACGCGATCGAGCCGGCCGCGGCGATCGCCTTGTGGCGGTCGAACTTCCCCGACTTCTGGCCGAAGGGCAACCGCTTCGCCGGCGCGCTGACCGGCATCAACCCGGGCGATGTCGCGCTGCTGGACCTGGCCGTCGGCGGCGGGGTGAAGCTGTCGACCGGGGTCTTCGTCCTCTACGCCGACACCGAGTCCTTCACGCTGATGACCCCGCAGGGGCACATGTTCGCCGGCTGGATCACGTTCTCCGCCGAAGACGCCGGCGACGGCACTGTCGTGCAGGCGCAGGTGCTGATGCGCGCCAGCGACCCGATCTACGAGATCGGCATGACGCTCGGCGGCCACCGGAAGGAAGACAAGTTCTGGATCGCGACGCTGCGGGCGCTCGGCGACCGGATCGGCGTTCCTGACGCGCCGATCACCGCCGCGAACAGCTGCGTCGACAAGAAACGGCAGTGGCGGCACGCCGGCAGCGTCTGGCACAACTCCATGGTGCGCAGCGTCCTGCAGACGATCGCGGCCCCGGTGACCGGCCTCGTCCGTGTCGCGCGCAGAGGCAGCAGCAGGACGCGGGAGGAGCAGGCCGCGCCCGTTCGGGATGAAAGATGACGGTAGCGGGGAAAACGGTGCAGCCTTTGCAACCGGCTGCGCCGTTCGCTCGCTGGTCCGCGGTGCTCGCCGCCGGACTCGGCTGCCTCGCGCTCGCCGTGGTGGTGGCCACGTTCCCGCTGGCCAGCATGGCCGGCCAGCTCCACCCCCAGGTCGTCGCCTCCACGCTGGTCGAGCTCGCGTTCGCAGTGGTGGGCCTGTTCGTCGCGCTCCGCCAGCCGCGCAACGGCATGGGCTGGCTGCTGCTGGCCGCCAGCGTGCTGGTCGCGCTCAACTTCGCCGCCTCGTACTACGCCGAGCTGGATTACCGGCTCGGGCACCACCTGCCGCTCGGCGCGGTCGCGCTGGTGCTGCAGCCGAGCTGGGCGCCGGGCATCGTCTCGTTCGGGCTCGCCATCTTGCTGTTTCCCGACGGGAGGCTGCCGTCGCCGCGGCTGCGCTGGATCCTCCGGGTGTACCTGGCGCTCGGCGCGGTCTGGGCGGGCGGTGCCGTGGCGATCACGGTCGGCGCCATCGCCGCCGGGCAGGTGCGCGTCGACTCGAGCGGGAACCTGGCTAGCCTCGACAGCCCGCGCGGTGGCACCGAATGGTGGGGCATCGTCCAGATCGTGTTCTTCGCCCTGCTGATAGTCGTCACGGTCGCCTCGCTCGCCGGGCAGGCGGTGCGGTTCAGGAGGTCCACGGGAGAACGCCGCCAGCAGCTCAAATGGCTGCTGAGCGGCACCGCCGTGGCCGGGCCGGGGCTGGGCCTGTCGATCGCGCTCGGCAGCGCCACCGGCTTCCTCGGCGTGGTGGGCGGCATCGGCTTCGCGATGCTGGCGGCGCTGCCGATCGGCATCGGCGTGGCCGTCTTGCGGTACCGGCTGTACGACATCGACCGCCTCATCAGCCGCACGCTCGCCTACGGCGCCGTCACCGCGCTGCTCGCCGGAGCGTACGCGGGCCTGGTGCTGCTGGCGACGCGGGAACTCCGGTTCTCTTCCGAGGTGGCGGTGGCAGTGTCCACGCTGGCGGCTGCGGCCGCGTTCAACCCGGTGCGGCGGCGGGTGCAGCACGCTGTCGACCGCCGGTTCAACCGCGCCCGCTACGACGCGGACCTGATCGTGGCGGCCTTCGCCGCCCGGCTGCAGGATACGGCCGATCCGGACGCGGCCACGCTCGACCTGGGCGAGACCGTCCAGCAGGCGCTCGAGCCCGAGCACCTGTCGCTGTGGATTGGGGAGGTCGCGTCGTGACGGCTACCCGCGGCGCCCGCGTCGTCCGTGCCCGGCGAGCATCGCGGCCGCCCTGGCCGCCCGCGGCGGTGGCGATGGCCGCGCTTGTGGTGGCGCTGCTGGCGGCCATCCTGTTCATCGGCCCGAAGTCAGGCCCATCGACGACCGGGCCGTTGATCGGCGGCTTGGCGCTGGTGCTGATGTTCCTGATTCTGGCCGCGGTGGGCCTGGTCGTGGCGCGTTTCCAGCGCCGCAACCCGATCGGCTACCTGCTGCTCGGGGCGGCCGTCTGCTTCCTGCTCACGCTGGACGGCGGCGGCTACGCCATGATCGTTTACTCCCAGCACGATCACGTTCCGCTGGGCGCGGTCGCGCTCGTGCTGTTTCCGTTCGGGGTGCTCGCCGTCGTCATGCTGCCGCTGATCGTGCTGCTCTTTCCCGATGGCCGGCTGCCGTCCAGGCGCTGGGGCGTGCTGCTCGCCGTCGTCCTCGTGCTCGCGGGCTACTCTCTGGTGGCGAACGAGACCGTGATCGTGGCCGGGCTCGCTGGCCACGATCTGCGGGTCGCCTCAGACGGCACGCCCGTCATCCCCGGCGGGGTGTCGCGTATCGCCACCCTCGCGGCCTTCACCGCGGTGTTGACGCTCATCGTGGCGGCCATCGTGCGCCAGGTGCTGGCCTGGCGCCACGCGGGCAGCGACGGGCGGCAGCAGATCAAGTGGCTGATCAGCGGCGTGTGCGTGTTCCTCGTGATCGGCATTCCGTCCCTCGGGATCAGCTCGGACCTCTGGGAAGCCGGGATCGCCATCGGGTTCTCCGCGCTGCCGCTGGCCATCGGGGTCGGCATCCTGCGGTACCGGCTGTACGACATCGACAGGATCGTCTCGCGCACCGTGTCCTACGGGATCGTGACGGCGCTGCTCGCCGGCGCGTACGCGGGCTTGGTGCTGCTCGCGACGCGGGAGCTGCGGTTCTCTTCCGAGGTGGCGGTGGCGGTGTCGACGCTGGTGGCGGCGGCCGCGTTCAACCCCGTGCGGCGGCGGGTGCAGCACGCCGTCGACCGCCGGTTCAACCGCGCCAGGTACGACTCGGATCTGATCGTGGCGGCGTTCGCGGCGCGGCTGCAGGACGAGGTGGACTTCGATGCGGTGCGCGCGGACCTGGGCGGGACCGTGCAGCGGGCACTGGAGCCAGAGCATTTGTCGGTGTGGATGTGGGAGGCCTGATCGTGCGGCGCGTACTGTCATTGCTGTCTTCGCTGGCCACGGCGCGGACGGCGGTCGCGCTCGGGGCGCTGGTGTTCGCGTGCAACGTGGCCGCCCTGGTGCTCATGACGGAGGCCAGTTATGCGACCGCCGAACTGGTGCGGCTGTCGGCCCTGCTGCCGACGGTGGCGGTCGGCACGCTGGTGGCGGCCCGCCGGCCACGCAACCCGATGGGCTGGCTCATGCTGGGCTGCGGCTTCTTCTTCTCGACGCAGGCCATCGGCACCGCCTACGCGATCGTGGACTACCGGCTCCACCACGGGACGCTGCCCCTCGGACGGCTCGCGATCGTGCTCCAGCCCGGCTGGGCGATGGGCATGGTCCTCGTTGCTGGCCTGCTGTGGCTGTTCCCCGATGGCCACCTGCCTTCCGGGCGGTGGCGGCGGGTCGGCGGGCTGCTGTTCGGCAGCGGCGTGGTCTTCGGGCTGCTGATGTACGGGCAGTCGATCTCTGTCGCCGTCCGGCGGGTGATGCCCGTCGACGCCAACGGGACCCCCGCCCTTATCGACCACCCAGACGCGTCGATGATCATCTGGATCGTCATCGAGAACGTGGGGTTCCTCGCGCTGCTCCTGTCGTGGCTAGTGTGGCTGGTGCTGCAGATCCCGAAGTACCGCAGGTCAACCGGGGACCGCAGGCTCCAGCTCAAGTGGCTCTACAGCGGTGCGGTCATCTTCATTGTCTGCCTGGGGGTGGGCGTCCTCGAGATAACCGGCCCGGCCGTCAGCGACGTGCTCGCGATCGGGATCGCGGCGCTGCCGATCTCGCTGGGGATCGGGATCCTCAAGTTCCGGCTGTATGAGATCGACAAGGTGATCAGCAGGACGGTCTCCTACGCGCTGGTCACCGGGCTCATCGTCGGCGTCTACATCGGCGTGGTCACGCTCACCACGGACGTGCTGGACTTTTCCTCATCGGTCGGCGTGGCGGCCT
>DATBBI010000279.1:0-3031 GCA_036271115.1 Trebonia sp. | reverse complement strand
CGGGAGACCAGGGAGAACGCGGTGCCGATCACCGCGCTGGCGATCGGCGCGACCGGGGTGACGATCATCGGCGTGGGCTGGGTCAGCCGGCTCGTACTGCCCGGCCTCGGCTGGGCGCCCGCGCTGGCGTTCGCCGCGGCGGTCGCGCCCACCGACGCCGTCGCGGCCACGTCGGTGCTGTCCCGGCTGGGCGCGCCGCACCGCGTGGTGACGATCCTTGAAGGCGAGAGCCTGATCAACGACGCGGTCGCGCTGACCGCGTTCGGGCTGGCCGTCGAGGCGATGGCGCACCCGTTCACGATCGGCCACGGTCTGGTGCGGCTCGTCGAGGTCGTCGCGGGCGGGGTCGCCTACGGGCTCGTCGTCGGGCTGGTGATCGGCCGCGTGCGGCGCTGGGTCAGCGATCCCTCGCTGCAGATCCTGGTCTCGCTGATCACGCCGTTCGTCGCCTACATCCCGGCCGAGCAGTTCCACGTGTCCGGCGTGCTGGCCGCCGCGACGACCGGCGTCTACCTCGGGACCAGAACCGAAGGCCTGCTCCAGCCGGCGTCGCGGGTCAGCGGCACGATGTTCTGGCGGACGCTGATCTTCCTGCTCGAGTCGGCGCTGTTCGTGCTGCTCGGCCTGGAGCTGCGGTCGGTTGTGGACCACCTGTCCACCACGATCTCGGCCGCCCGGCTGGCGGGTGCCTCCGCCGCGCTGGTGGCGGCCGTCATCGGCATCCGGCTGGGCTGGGAGCTGATCGTGTCGCCGCTGCTTCGGCTGCTGCCAGGCAGGCACTCCTCCTACGTCCAGAACCCGTGGCGGCAGCGGCTCATCATCGGCTGGGGCGGCATGCGCGGCGCGATCACGCTGGCGATCGCGCTGAGCCTGCCGGAGCTGCTGCACGGAAAGCCCTTCACCCAGCGGTCCACGCTGATCTTCCTGGCCGCGGTCATCGTGGTGGCCACGCTGATCGGCGAGGGCCTGACGCTCGCGCCGCTGCTGCGCGCGCTCGGGATGGCGCAAAGCGACCTGCACCGCCGGGCGGAGGCCAGGGCGCGGGCGCGGGTCACCGAGGCCGGGCTGGCCAGGCTGGACGAGCTCGCCGAGGACGGTGAGGTGGACGAGGACACCGCCAACCTGTACCGGCAGCTGTTCGAGCTGCGGCTGGACCGGGTCCGCGCGGTGCTCGACGACACCGGCGACGGCGCGGGCGGGGGCGCAGGCGACGGCACGGGCGACGGCGCGGCCGCCGACGGCGCCGCGAGCCACCGCGACCTCCGCGCCGAGCTGCTGCGCGCGCAGCGGGACAAGCTCGCCGACCTGTACGCCAAGGGGAAGATCACCGACGACATCCGCCGCTCGATCTCCCGCACCCTCGACCTGCAGGAACCGCGCCCCTTCCAGTGAACGGGAGTGAACCGCCCGCCCCGGGGAGATGACACTGACATGACGGCAGCGGAACTGCGGCAGCGCCTGCGGCGGCTGGGTATCTGGATGCCGCCGCCAGAACGAGCGGGCATCGACCCGGCAAAGACAGCGGCGGCCATCGAGGGAGCGGGGTTCACCTCGGTCTGGGTCGGCGGCGGGAACGCCACCCCGGACGCGCTGGACCGGCTGCGGCCGCTGCTCGCGGGCAGCGAGAACCTGATCGTGGCGACCGGGATCGCCAACGTCTGGGCGTGGGATCCCGCGCGGCTGCGCGCCGCGGCGGCCGCCCTGGCCGCGGACTTCCCCGGCCGGTTCATCCTGGGGCTCGGCGTCAGCCACGAGCCGGCGGTGACCGCGCTCGGCCACCCGTACCAGCGGCCGCTGCGGAAGATGGAGAAGTTCCTCGACGAGCTCGACCACCCGGCGGAGCACGGGGCCGACTGCGACCTGCCGCCGCTCGTGCTCGCCGCGCTCGGGCCGAAGATGCTCGAGCTGTCCCGCGCCCAGACCGCCGGCGCGCATCCGTACTTCACCACGCCCGAGCACACCGCGTTCGCCCGGTCGGTGCTCGGCACCGAGCCGCTGCTGGTGCCGGAGCAGGCGGTCTCACTCACCGCTGACCAGGCAGCCGGGCTGGCCGCGGGCCGCGCGTACGCGGCGCGTTACCTGCGGCTGCCGAACTACACCCGCAACCTGGAGCGGTTCGGCTTCACGCCGGCCGACTTCACGGACGGCGGCAGCGACCGGCTGATCGAGGCGGTCATCCCGTCCGGGCCGCGGGCGGCGCTCGACACGGTGCGCGCGCACCTGGAGGCGGGCGCCGACCACGTGGTGATCCAGCCGCTCAACGACGGCGGCGGGTTCGCCCCGGCCGCGCTCAGCGACCTGGCATCGGTCGTCACGGAGCTGATGGAGTTAGGTTTTCCCGAACGGGCCCGTGGTGTCTCATCCGGCCGCGTACCGTACCCCGGTCACGTCGTACAGGTGGTGGACCGGGTCGTGAATGAAGTAGCGGCCGAACGACTCGACGGTGAACACCGCTCCGTCACTGCGCCGCCCTGGCCGGCGCCACTGGTCGCCGCTGACGGCGGCGAACCGGCCGGCCAGCGTGTCCGCGGCGGCGCGGAGCTGCCGCGCGACCTCCGCCGGGTCCTGCTCGCCGTACCGTTCGGCGACCGCGGTCTCGTCCTGGTCCCAGTTCGGGAACAGCGGGTCGTCCTCGGTCAGCATCAGCCCGAGACGGTAGTGGTACAGCCGGAACACGTCCCTGACGTGGCAGCCGTACTCGAGCGGCGACCACTTGCCGGGCAGCGGCCGCCGCGCGGCGTCCGGCATGGCGAGCGGTTCCCGCCAGGCGGCGGCGTTCGCCCTGATCATCGCGGGGATGTCGGCCCTGGTGACGGAGCTGGTATCGAGGCCGCATTCGGGACACGGGCGGCGCAGCACCCACGTCCAGTCCTTGGTGTCAGGAATGATCGTCACACCAGCCAACGCTACAGCCGGCTGTCACTCCTGCTGCTCGCCGTCCGCTGCTTCCGCGCGCCTGCGCTGCCTGCGCTCCTTGAGCAGCCGGATCAGGTAGATGATGCCGAGGACGGGATGAAGCCGCCTCCTCCGT
>DATBBI010000278.1:0-22664 GCA_036271115.1 Trebonia sp. | reverse complement strand
GGCCGCGTCGAAGTCCCGCAGGAAGCCTTCGTCGCCGCCCTGTCCACCACGCAGCAGGACAGCGCCACCCGGCGGTAACGCCAGCAGCCCCCCGCAGCGGTCAGTGCTGCTGGCTGGAGGCGGCCAGCAGCACGACGAGGAACAGCGCCCAGCAGGCGATCCCCAGGTAGCCGAGGACGAGCCCGGCGATGGCCAGCCCGTCGCCGCGCTCCCCGGTCCGCTTGATGTTCGTGCGCGCCACGTGGCCGAGGATGACCGCGGGCACGGCGGCGATGCCGAGCGTGAAGAACTCCGCGATCCCGCAGATCAGCGACGCGACGGCCACTCCGCTCGTCGGCGGCTGCGGCGCCGGGTAGTAGCCCGCGTGATAGGGCGCCACGGCGCTGAACGGTCCGGCCGGCAGGTCGGCGACCACGGCGGCCAGGTCAGCGTAGGTCTTCGCCGCCAGCACGCGCGCGCACCGCGTGTCGAACTCCTCCTTGGTCAGCCGCCCTTCGCCGTACGCGGCGGTCAGCACGTCGATCGTCCGGTCCCGGTCGGCCGAGGCGGCGCGCATCCCCGGCTGGGCGAATCCCGGCGGCCCTGGCGTCCGCGGATGCGCGTACGGCGCGTGCGTGTACGGCACCGGCGGCCCGTACGGGGGCGGTCCGTAGGACGGCGGCCCGTAGCCGGGCACCGGCGGCGGGTACGGAACAGGCGGCCCCGCCGGCTGCCCGTGCGGGACAGTCGGCTCCGCGCCGCCGGGCGACTGGGATCGCCCGTTGCCCGACGGCTGGCCATTGCCGGGTGGCGAAAACCCTCCACCAGGTGCCGGGTCTGAAGTCACCAGTACCTCCCGCCCCGAGTTCTCTCTCCTACAGCTTATCCTCGGCAGCGTGCCTGGAACCCTCCCTGACGGCGAGCCTGTTCCCGCCGACGGGAGCCTGCCGCCGAGCGCGGCCTCGCGATACGGCCAGCAGCCGTTCGGCGTGTACGTGCACGTCCCGTTCTGCCGGACCCGCTGCGGCTATTGCGACTTCAACACCTACACCGCGACCGAACTCGGCGGCGGCGCCTCACAAGACGCCTACCCGGACCTGATAGCCAGGGAGATCGCCCTCGCCGCCGGCGTTCTCCCAGCGAACAAGACCCCGGTGAGTACGGTGTTTTTCGGCGGCGGCACCCCGACGCTGCTCGCCCCTGTGTGCCTTGGCGGGATCCTGGAAGAGATCGGCGAGACCTTCGGCCTGGCCGGTGACGCGGAAGTCACGGTCGAGGCGAACCCGGAAACCGTCGACGCCGCCTCCCTCGGGGAACTGCGGGCGCAGGGAGTCACCAGAGTCTCGTTCGGGATGCAAAGCGCGGTACCGCACGTGCTGCGCACGCTTGACCGCCAGCACCAGCCAGGGAGACCCGAACAATGCGTGCGATGGGCGCGCGCGGCCGGGTTCGACCACATCAGCCTGGACCTGATCTACGGCACGCCGGGGGAGAGCGACGACGACTGGCGGCGGTCGCTGGAGGCGGCGATCGGCGCCGGGCCCGATCACGTCTCCGCCTACGCGCTGATCGTCGAGGAGGGCACCCGGCTGGCCGCCAGGGTGCGCCGCGGCGAGATCGCCGCCCCGGACGACGACGCGCTGGCCGACCGGTACCTGATCGCCGACGACCTGCTCGGGCAGGCGGGCTTCACCTGGTATGAGATCTCGAACTGGGCGGCAGCCGCCGACGCGCGCTGCCGGCACAACCTGCTGTACTGGACCGGCGGCGACTGGTGGGGGTTCGGCCCCGGCGCGCACAGCCACGTCGGCGGCACCCGCTGGTGGAACGTGCGGCACCCGGCGGCCTACGCGGCGCGGCTGACGGCGGGCGAGTCACCGGCCGCCGGTCGCGAGGTGCTGACCCCCGCCGAGCAGCGGATGGAAGACATCATGCTCCGCGCCCGGCTCGCCGAGGGCCTGCCGCTGACCGCCCTCACCACTGCCGCTTTCCGTTATTCGGAACGTGCGGTCGCTACTCACCTCGCCGACCCGTCCGCCTTCGCGGACGGCAGGCTCGTGCTGACCCGGCAGGGCCGGCTGCTCGCGGACGCCGTGATCCGCGACTTGACGTTATCTGGGCGAGCTGGCCGCCGGCAGCCTATTTGGCAAGCACAGCGCAGACCCAGGCCGGAATCCGCCGGAAGCCGCCCTGGCTGGCGGCGATCGCGGCCAGCACCAGGTACGTCACCATGATCAGCCAGCCGGTGAACGCGAGCGGGACCATCACGAGCAGCGCGGCGCGCGCCGTCGAGAAGGACAGCAGCGCGCCGATGATGGCGCCGGAGACCGCGTACAGCAGCCACGTCAGCGCGACGTTCAGCGCCTGGGCGGCGTGCTGCCTGACGAACGGCGAGCGCTGCCGCGCGCCCAGGTAGACGACCAGCGGAACGACAGGACCTGCCACGATCACCCCGGCGTAGCTCACCGCACCGGCCAGCTCGTCGGTCCCCTTCATTCCTGCTCCGGCGCGGTGACGAAGTCGATGAGCTCCTCGACCCTGCCGAGCAGTTCAGGCTCGAGGTCGGCGTAGCTGGTCACCGCCCGCAGGATCCGCCGCCAGGCGGCGGCGACGTCCTGCGGGGTGCTCGCGGGCCAGCCGATCCGGCGCAGCACGCCTTCCTTCCACGGCTGGCCGCGCGGGACGTCCGGCCAGGCCGCCAGGCCGAGCCGCGCGGGCTTGACCGCGGCCCAGACGTCGATGTACGGGTGGCCGACGACGAGGACGTTCGGGTCGCGGCCGGCCGCGGCGGCGATCCTGCTCTCCTTGGAGCCGTCGACGAGGTGGTCGACGAGCACGCCGAGCCGCCGGCCGGGGCCCGGCTGGAAGTCCTTCACGATCGCGGGCAGGTCGTCGACGCCCTCCAGGTACTCGACCACGACGCCGACGTCGCGCAGGTCGTCGCCCCAGATCTTCTCCACGAGCTCGGCGTCGTGCTTGCCCTCGACGTAGATCCGGCTCGCGCGGGCGACCTTCGCCCGCTGCTGCGGCGCCGCGATCGACCCCGAGGCGGTTTTTGCCGGGGCGCCGGACGCCGGCCGCTGCGCGGCCGGCCGCAGCAGCGTCACCCGTTCCCCTTCTAGCAGAAACGCGCCGGGCAGCGGGAAGGCGCGGCGGTTGCCGTGCCGGTCCTCCAGCGTCACGGCGTCCTTCTCGAAGGCGACGACGGCGCCGCAGAATTTTCCCTCGAGGTCTTCCACGACGAGCCCTGACTCGGCCTCGACCTGGGGCACGGGCCGCTGGCCAGGCCGCGGGCGCCGGCTGCCCGCGGCGAGCACGTCGCCGGAGTACCGCTTGCTGCGCACCGCGCCCCTCCTCGCCCGCCGCCCGTGTCTCGTCACCGAAGGGTAGCGAACCGGCGGGGCATCTTGTCGTCCGGCAAGTGTCACGGTGCAATAGCAATAGACTTAGCACTCGGAGATACTGAGTGCTAGGGGAGGTGAACACGGTGCTTGATGAGCGTAAGCTCGCTGTTCTCCGCGCGATCGTCGAGGACTACGTGTCCACCACAGAGCCCGTAGGGTCGAAGTCGCTCGTCGACAGGCACGGCCTCGACGTGTCGCCCGCCACGATCCGCAACGACATGGCCGTCCTCGAAGAGCAGGGGTTCATCGCCCAGCCGCACACCTCCGCGGGGCGCATCCCCACGGACAAGGGGTACCGGCTGTTCGTCGACCGGCTGACGAGCATCAAGCCGATGTCGGCGGCGGAACGCCGGGCTATCGAGACGTTCCTCGGCGGCGCCTACAGCCTCGACGACATCGTGTTGCGGACGGTGCGGCTGCTCGCCCAGCTCACCCGGCAGGTCGCGGTCGTGCAGTACCCGTCGCTGTCCCGGTCCTCCGTCCGGCACATCGAGCTGGTGTCGCTCGCCCCGCAGCGGGTGCTGCTCGTGCTCATCACGGACACCGGCCGGGTGGAGCAGGCCACCGTGGACCTGCCCGACGTCGCGGAGCCTGAGTCGATCGCGCACCTGCGCGCCGTGCTCAACGCCTGCCTCGACGGGCACCAGCTGGCCGCCGCGGCCGCGACGGTGGGCGGCCTGGCGGACCGTATCCCCGTCACCGAACGCCCGAACGCGACTGCCGTCTTCTCCGCGCTGCTCGACAGCCTCGGCGAGCGGCACGAGGAACGGCTGGTCTTCGCCGGCACCGCGAACCTGGCGGCGCCGGACTTCGGCAAGGGGCTGCGTGAAGTGCTCGAAGCCCTGGAGGAACAAGTGGTGCTGATGCGGCTCCTCGGCGAGGCCGCGAGTCCTTCCGTGACGGTCCTGATCGGCGCGGAAACCGGCCTGCAGGGCGCGTCCGTTGTCTCCGCCGGGTACAAGGCCGGCGGCCAGGCAGTCGCGAAGCTCGGCGTGCTCGGGCCGACGCGGATGGATTACCCGAGCACGATGGGAGCGGTTCGCGCCGTGGCCCGCTACGTCGGCCAGATCCTCGGAGAGTCATAGTGGCTGAAGACTTCTACGCAATGCTCGGCGTCCGGCGTGATGCCTCGACGGATGAGATCAAGCGCGCCTACCGGCGGCTGGCTCGCGAGCTGCACCCGGACGTCAACCCCGATCCGGCGACGCAGGAGAAGTTCAAGGAGATCAGCCAGGCCTACGACGTCCTGTCCGACCCGGAGAAGCGCCAGATGTATGACCTGGGCGGCGACCCGTTCGCGGGGGCCGGGGCCGGCGGGGCGGCCGGGTTCGGCGGCTTCGGCTCGGCCGGGTTCCCGTTCAGCGAGTTCGTGGATGCGGTCTTCGGCGCCGCGGGCGCCGGCGCGACCCGTGGCCCGCGCAGCCGGGCGCGGCGCGGCAGGAACGCGACGATCCGCATCGAGCTGGACCTGTCGGAGTGCGCGTTCGGCGCCACCAGGGAGCTCACGGTGGACACCGCCGTGGTCTGCCCGACGTGTTCCGGTGAGGGGACCGCGCCGGGCACCCACCCGGTGACCTGCGAGGTGTGCGCGGGCCGCGGCGAGATCAGCCAGGTCAGGCGCTCCTTCCTCGGCCAGATGATGACCACGCAGCCCTGCCCGGCGTGCAGCGGGTTCGGCACCGTGCTGCCGCGGCCCTGCCCGGAGTGCGACGGTGACGGGCGGGTGCGCACCAGGCGGACGATGAAGGTCCGGATCCCGGCCGGCGTCGAGGATGGCACGCACATCCAGCTGGCGGGCGAGGGCGAGACAGGCCCCGGCGGCGGCCCGCCCGGCGACCTCTTCCTCGAGGTGGTGCAGCAGCCGCACCCGATCTTCGAGCGGCAGGGCGACGACCTGCACTGCACGCTGACGATCCCGATGGCGGCGGCCGCCCTGGGCGCCACGGTCTCTGTGGAGTCCCTGGACGGCCCCAGCGACGTGGACATCCGCCCGGGCACGCAGTCCGGCCAGGTCATCCCCCTGTACGGGCTCGGGGTCAAGCACCTGAGCGGCAACGGCCGCGGCGACCTGGTCATTCACGTGACCGTGGAAACGCCGACCCGGCTCGACGCGGAGCAGGAGAAGCTGCTGCGCGACCTGGCCAAGCTCCGCGGCGAGGAGTCCCCGCCCGGCAAGTTCCAGCCAGGCCAGCAGGGCTTCTTCTCACGCCTCCGCGACGCCTTCAACGGCCGCTAACCCAGCACCTCGCTAGTCGCAGCCCTAGCGTCCCTCCGGCCCCTGGGTCGCGATCCCGCCCCAACCCCAGCCATACCCCGCGGGACCGTCCGGCTCAACCCACTCACTTGCCCCACCAGCAACAGCTCTCCCCATCACCGACCGAGCCCCATCTCCGTCCGTCACACCAGCCTCTCCTGTCGACTTTGTAGACGTGGTGACCACTTTTAGAGCGTTCCAGGCCCGAATTCTGGTCACGGTGTCTACAAAGTGCCCAAGCCAAGGCCTGGGGTTCGCCTCCCTGATACATCCGTCATTCCCGTCCGTACCACCTGTTCTTCGTTCATCTCTCGTCCTGGCAGCCACGACCCCAATGGTCACACCAGCCTCCCCCGTTGGCTTTGTTGGCGTGGTGACCAGAATCCGGGGTCCTCGAGGCTCCAAAAGTGGTCACCAGCCCAACAAAGCGGCGCGGAGCCAACAAAGCCGCCACCGCTTCAGCCCTCCTCACGCCACACCAGGCCCAACCTCGCCCGTCTCGCCAGCCTCTACTGTTCACCTTGCGCACGAAATGACAACTTTTCGGGGGTGCCGGACCCCTGATTGTGGTCATCTGGTGCGCAAAGTGGCGGGCAGTGCGCAAAGTCGCCCGCGTCGGCAGTTACCAGCGGGACGTGCGGGCGAGGAGGACCGCGGCGGCTGCCGCGCCCGCGGTTGACGTACGGAGCACCGTTGGGCCCAGCCGGGCCTCGATGGCGCCCGCTTCGGCGAGCGCGGCGCGCTCGGCCGGGGCGATGCCGCCCTCGGGGCCGACCACCAGCACGATCTCGCCCTGATCCGGGAGGGGTAGCTGCGACAGAGCCGACTCCGCGTCCGCTTCCAGGACCACCGCGCACGCCGCGTCCGACGCTCGCTTCGCGACGTCGGCTAGCGAGGCCAGGGCCGGGACCTGGGGGAGCCAGACGCGGCGGGACTGCTTGGCGGCCTCGCGGGCCGCGCTCCGCCACTTGGCCAGCGCGCGCTCGCCGCGGTCGCCTTGCCAGCGGACGACGCAGCGCTGCGCGGACCACGGGATGATGGCGTCGACGCCGACCTCGGTCATCAGCTCGACCGCGAGCTCGCCGCGGTCACCCTTGGGCAGCGCCTGGACAACGGTGATCCGCGGCTCGGGAGCGGGCACCCTGTGGACCGACCGCACGGAAAGCGTGACCGAATCCCTGGCGACAGACTGCACGGCGCACTCCGCGATCGTCCCGGCGCCGTCGCTGACGTCCGCGCGCTCGCCGGGCCGCAGGCGCCGGGCCGCGGCCGCGTGATGCCCCTCGGGCCCGGAGAGCGTGACGATCTCCGCGTCAAGAGAACCTGGCGGCACCAGGAAGACCGGCGGCCCCGCCACCGGGGCTAGCCACTCCATGCAGGCCAGGTTAGCCGTGCGGCTAGCCGTGACTGATGCGCGCTCCCAAAGTCCCGCCGCCGACGCCGACCGTCGTGCTCCCTGGGGTGCCGGTGTCCGAGGGCGTCGCCGTGGGGCTGCCCGTGCCGGTGTCAGTCGGTGTCGGGCTGCCGGTCGTGGTGTCGGTTGGTGTCGGGCTGCCGGTCGCGGTGGTCGTCGGTGTCGGGCCGCCGGTCGCGGTGGTCGTTGGTGTCGGGCTGCCGGTCGCGGTGGTCGTCGGTGTCGGGCCGCCGGTCGCGGTGGCCGTCGGGGACGGGCACGCCGTCGCCGTCGTGACGGGCAGGGCGGACGAGACGGCCGCCGCGATCTGCTCGCTCGATCCGGTGGGCGTCGCGCTGACCGCGGCCGACTGGCACTGCGGTGCGGCTTTCCACCCGGGGGCCGCGGTGCTCCCTGGACCGGTCGGGCTGGTGCCCGCCGTGTTGTGTGCGCCGTTGGTCAGCGTCCCGCCGCCGCCCCCGTTCTGCGTGCCGTGGCCGTCGGTGCCCGCGCCGCCGGACGTCTGGCCGCCGGTCAGCACGTTAGAGGTGACGTGACCGATCGCCTGGCGCAGTGGCGGCACCGTCAGCGCGACGATCGCGATGAATGCGACGCCGGCCAGCACGGCAACCGGCCGCAGCCAGTCGCCACCCGTTGCCCGCTTGACGCGTGTCGCCCACCCGGCGCCCGGCCAGCTCACCGCGCGGGGCCGAGGCAGCGACTCGGGCCAGGCCCAGTGCCCGTGCCAGACCCAGTACCGTGCCCTGCTGACGGCGCCGCTGGCGACAGTGAGCAGCCACGGCTGGGGCGGCCGCAGCGCGGTCCTCGCGCGGATCCGCTCGAGCGCGTCGGGCGCGGGCTCGACGCCGTCCACCGCGGCTGTCAGCTCCCGCCGCAGCCTGGTTTCCAGGTCTCCGTGGGGGACGGTCATGCCGCCACCACCGTGCCCGCCGAGCATCCGCCCGCCCGCCGAGTCATGACGTCTCCAGCTCAAGTATCGATTTCAGCGCCGCCATCGCCCGCGCGGTGTGGCTCTTCACAGCGCCCCTACTGATCCCCATCGTCGCGGCGATGTCGGCTTCGGACAGGTCGGCGTAGTACCTCAGCACGACGGCCTCCCGCTGCCGGTCCGGCAGCGTGCGCAGCGCGGCGATGACCGCCGAGCGCTCGATGAGCGCGAGCGCGCCGTGTTCCGCGCTCGGCTCGTCCGGAGCCGGCTTGGGCGCGTTCCTGTCCACCACCGTGCGATGCCGCAGCACTGACCGCGACCTGTTGACGACCGCCTGCCGGAGATAGGAAAGCGCCTTCTCCTCTTCCCGCAGCCGCCGCCAGGCGGTGTGCATCGCCTCGAAGGCGTCCTGCACCACTTCCTCTGCGGTCGGCACGTCGTGCACGAGGAGCACGGCAAGCCGCACAAGCGACTTGTACTCACCGTGGTAGATCTCGGTGACAAGACGGTCGGCGTCCCATGCGGAGGCCGCCGGCCGTACGTCGGGGACGAGCGCAGTCGCCGCGAGCGTTTCTGTCACCTCTGTTGGACGCGCGACCTCATCCGGAGGTTCACCTTCGGCGTCGAGGTTTGCGCTGGCGTCCTCGCCGACCGGAGCGGTCGCGGCATCGGGATCGGCATCGGTATCGCCGGCACCGGCATCGGCATCGGCATCAACGTCGGCATCGGCCGTATCTGCCAGGTCAGCAGCGTCGGTTGCCCCGTCGGCACCGCCGACGGTGCCGACAGCACCATTGGCGGTGCCGTTTGTGTCGTTGACCGCGACGTCGACAGCGGGAACCGCGACATCGACAGCGGAAACCGCGACATCGACAGGGGGAACCGCGACATCGACAGCGGGAGCCGCGGCGTCCGCGAGAAGGACGCCGTCCGTGACCGGGCTGTCCAGCGCGGCCGTAGCCTGCGCGGACTGGCCGCCGGCGATGGCGTTCACGGGATCATTGCCCACCCGGGTGCCGCTTTCTCGCAACTGCGCGCGGCACGGTGCGGCGTGTCGCGGCGGTCCTGCACTGCCCAACCCACATTCGGTAACTCCACCCCAGAAACCGCCGGAGGATTGCCGGAAAGACAAGAATATCCACCGCGGTTGCGCTGTCGAGCGCAGTTGCCCGAATTGACCGGAACACGGCGATCTGCGGTGACCTGCCTACCGATGAGTAATGCGTAACTCCTGCGTTAATTCATTTCCGCGCCAGGAAGCCTCCCCAAAGGACCGAGGGCTGCGCCCGCGGCCAAGCCGGGCGCGACGTCCTGGACCCGCCATCGCCGCCCGGCCGTTATGATCGTACTGTGCCAGAGTGCTTGTTCTGCGGTGTCGCGGCCGGGGAGATCCCGGCCACGGTGGTGCTTGACGGGAAGCGCGTCCTCGCTTTCCGGGACGTCAACCCGCAGGCGTCCACGCACGTGCTGGTGATCCCGCGCGACCATTACCCGAATGCCGCCGCCCTGGCCAGCGCCGGTGACGGCCTGCTCGACGAGCTCATCTCCGAGGCGCACCAGGTCGCCGTCGCGGAGGGCATCGCCGACAGCGGGTACCGGATCGTGTTCAACACCGGTCCCGAAGCCGGGCAGACGGTCGGGCATGTGCACGCCCATGTGCTCGGCGGCAGGCCCATGACATGGCCGCCGGGCTGAAAGAAGCGAATTGACCGATACCCGCAGCGACCTGCCAGGCTCCCAGATACGGATCGTCATTCCCGATGACCATTCAATGGTCGCCTTGCTCGGATCCGGCGACGAGTTGCTGCACGTCATCGAGCGGGAGTTTGCCGCCGATATTCACGTGCGCGGCAACGAGATCACCGTATCGGGCCAGCCGTCCGAGACGGAGCTCGTGGCCAAGCTGTTCGACGAGCTGCTCGAGTCGCAGCGCAGGGGCGCCGACCTCTCGCCTGACGCGGTAGAGCGCGTTGCTGCCATGCTCAGGGCCGAGGCCTCGGTGCGCCCGGCGGACGTGCTGACGCAGGGCATCCTTTCCGCGCGGGGCCGCACGATCCGGCCGAAGACGCTGAACCAGAAGCACTACGCGGACGCGATCGACAAGCACACGATCGTTTTCGCGATCGGCCCGGCCGGCACCGGCAAGACCTACCTCGCGATGGCCAAGGCGGTGAAGGCGCTGCAGGCCAAGGAGGTCAACAGGATCATCCTGACCAGGCCCGCGGTCGAGGCGGGAGAGCGGCTCGGCTTCCTGCCAGGCACCCTCTACGAGAAGATCGACCCGTACCTGCGCCCGCTGTACGACGCGCTGCACGACATGGTCGATCCCGAGTCCATCCCGAAGCTGACCGCGGCGGGCACGATCGAGATCGCCCCGCTTGCCTTCATGCGCGGCAGGAGCCTCAACGACTCGTTCATCATCCTGGACGAGGCGCAGAACACCACGCCCGAGCAGATGAAGATGTTCCTCACTCGCCTGGGCTTCGGTTCTAAGATCGTGGTGACCGGCGACGTAACGCAGGTCGACCTGCCGGCCGGGCAGGTGAGCGGGCTGCGCGTGGTCCAGGACATCCTCGACGGCATCCCCGATATCCACTTCGCGAAGCTGACCAGCCAGGACGTGGTCCGGCACAAGCTGGTGGGGAAGATCGTGGACGCCTACGAACGTTACGACGCCAAGGCCGAGGCGCGCGGCAAGGGCCAGCCGGCCAGCAGACCGCCGCGGCACCGCGGCAGCCGTTAGGTCAGCCGCAGGGAGCACGGAAGCGGGGACGTCAGGTGACCATCGAAATCGCCAACGAGTCGGGGATGGCGGTCGACGAGGTGGCGCTCGCCTCGGTGGCGCGCTTCGCGCTTGACCAGCTGCGGATCCACCCCCTGGCGGAGCTGTCCGTGCTGCTCATCGACGAAGGCCCCATGACCGACCTGCACGTGAAGTGGATGGACGAGCCGGGCCCGACGGACGTGCTGTCGTTCCCGATGGACGAGCTGCGCCCGCCGGGGATGGGCGGCGCACGGACCGCTGGCGATGACGCAGGCCCCGAGCCGGGCTTGCTCGGCGATGTGGTGCTCTGCCCGCAAGTCGCCGCCGTCCAGGCGAAACAGGCGAGCCACTCCACGCAGGAAGAACTTGAGCTGCTCGTCGTCCACGGCATCTTGCACCTGCTCGGCTACGACCACGCCGATCCAGACGAAGAGGCCGAGATGTTCGGGCTGCAGGGTGAGCTGCTGCGCGCCTGGCGCGCCGCGGCGACGGACGGTCAGGAGGGTCCTGGCTGATGCCAGCCGCAGGGTGGCTCCTGATCGCGGCGACCGCGCTGATCCTCGTCGCGGGCTGGTGCGCGGCCGCGCACGACGCGATGGTCAGGGGCGACCCTGACGCGCTCGACACCTACGGCAGCCTGCTGACCCTGATCCGGATCAGCGCCGAGGTATCCGCCGCGGTCCTGGTGACGCTGGCGCTCGCGCACTGGCTCGGCGGCGGCTGGCAGGTGTTCCTGCCCGCGGCGGGCGCGCTGCTCGTCGCCATGTACGTCCTCATCGGGGTCGGGCCGCGGCCGCTGGGCAAGCAGCGCGCCGAGAAGATTTCCGCGACCGCGACCAGACTGCTCCGCCCGCTGCGCCGGGTGCTTGGTCCGGTGCCGCGGCTGCTCGACAGGCTGACCGGCCTGCTGCCCCTTGGCCAGCGTGGCGCCGACCACGAGTACGGCGAGCGGCCAGAAGTGCGCAGCCTCGTCGACTACATCGAGGGCCAGGCCGAGATCGAGCCGGGCGAGCGCGACATGGTGCGGTCGGTGTTCGAGCTCGGCGACACGATCGTCCGCGAGGTCATGGTGCCGCGCACCGACATGGTGTTCATCGAGGGCGACAAGACCCTCGATCAGGCGCTGTCCCTGGCGCTGCGCAGCGGGTTCTCCCGCATCCCCGTCGTCGGCGAGAGCATTGACGACGTGGTCGGGATCGCCTACCTGAAGGACGTCGTCGCCTGGGAGCAAGAGCACCCGGACGCCGACGAGACTGAGCGGATCGAGAAGGTCATGCGCCCGGCGACCTACGTGCCGGACAGCAAGCCGGTGGACGAGCTGCTGCGGCAGATGCAGAGCATGCGGATCCACGTGGCGATCGTGATCGACGAGTACGGCGGCACCGCCGGACTGGTCACGATCGAGGACATCCTCGAGGAGATCGTGGGGGAGATCGCCGACGAGTACGACACCGAGCGCGCGCCGGTGGAGTGGCTCGGGCCGGACACCGCGCGGGTCACGGCGCGGCTGCCGGTAACCGAGCTCGAGGAGCTCTTCGGGGTCACGGTGGACGCGGAGGACGTGGAAACCGTCGGCGGCCTGCTTGCCCACGAGCTAGGCCGGGTGCCGATCGCGGGCGCCGAAGTGAACGTGGCCGGCCTCCGCCTCACCGCCGAGAACCTGGCGGGTCGTCGCAACAAGCTGGGCACGGTGCTTGTCCAGCGTGGCGATGCGAAATCAGAATTATCCCGAACGGGCTCGTGTCTTCGCCCCTCCCGCCCTCACTACACTCATCCGGGTGAGCGAAGCGCCGCTTGATCCCGAGGACGAGAAGATCATCACGCTGGCCCGGTCGACCCGGGCCAGGACCGGATCGGCAGAGGGCGCGGCGGTCCGCGACGAGACCGGGCGGACCTACACCGCGGCGTCGGTCGCGCTGCCGTCGCTGCGGCTGTCCGCGCTGCGCCTCGCCGTGGCGATGGCCGCCTCCAGCGGCGCGGAACGCCTCGAGGCCGCCGCCCTCGTCAGCGACTCCGACCCGGACCCCGCCGACCTGGCCGCGGTCCGCGACCTTGGCCCGGACGCCCCAGTCTTCCGCGCCGCCCCCGACGGCACCCTCCGCGCCATCGAGTAATACCCGCGGCCCGACGGCCCCCTCCCGCGCCGCCCGCACCCGACGCCCCCTCCGCACTCCCGCACCCGACGCCCCCTCCGCACTCCCGCACGCCCGACCCCCCCTCCACGCCGCCCCGTCCACCCCACGCCCCCTCCGCGCCGCCCATCCACCCCGGCACCCCCACCGCGCCACCCCATCCACCCGGCGGCCCTCCGTGCCGCCACGTCCACCCCGCGCCGCCACATCCGCCTCGGCCCCTGCGCCGCTCGCCGGGAAGATCGCGCGGGATAACGCGCCGGAATCCGCCACGGATCCCGCACGATAACTCCCGGCCCCAGCCTCGCGCTGATAACAGCAAGAAGCGGGCTGCGCCGCCACAGATCGTGTCGACTTTGGCCCTGTTTTCGATGCCGAACTCGACACGTTATTCAACAGCCACGTGATAACAGCAAGAAGCGGGCCGCGGCGCGGCCCGCTTACCGGGAATCCGGCGTCCACGGGAGACGCACCGGGCGGCTGGGGATGTCGCCGCGCAGCAGCCGGGCGACCAAGTCGCCCAGCCCCCACGGAAAGACCTGCCCGTCCGCGTGCCGCAGCTCGTCCGCCGTCCACCAGCGGTGCCCGGTGATGACCAGGCGCTCGTAGTCCTCCATCCCGTCCCCGACCACGTCCGCAAGCGGTACCCGCAGGAAGAAGTAGGAGTCGGCGGCGAAGTAGGGCCGTCCCCCGTCGTCTGGCGCCGCCCAGGTGCCCGCGCACGTGGCGACCACCGGTCCGAGGTCGGCTTCTGCGCAGTCGTAACCGGTCTCCTCGGCCAGCTCCCTGACGGCGGCGGCCGTCAGGGTCTCGTCCCGCTGCACGCCGCCGCCCGGCGTGAACCACCAGGTGGCGCCCTCCGGATCCACCGAGCTGAACAGCAGCAGCCGGCCGTCGGGGTCGACCGCGAGAACCCGGGCGGTGGGCCGCCAGATGGGGGTTGGGCTCATGCCGATGACGGTAGTGGTGGCCGGGATGCGTGACAATCAAGGGATGAGCCCGCCGCACGTGACTACGACCGCGCCCGGACGCGCGCCGACAGGCAGCGCGTTCCGCTCCGGGTTCGCGTGCCTGGTGGGCCGGCCGAACGTCGGCAAGTCGACGCTGACCAACGCCCTGGTCGGCGCCAAGGTGGCGATCACCAGCGACCGGCCGCAGACCACGCGGCGGGTGATCCGCGGCATCGTGCACCGGCCGGACGCGCAGCTCATCCTGGTGGACACGCCCGGCCTGCACCGGCCGCGCACGCTGCTCGGCGAGCGGCTGGACAGCCTGGTGCGCTCGACCCTCACCGAGGTGGACGTGATCGGGTTCTGCGTCCCCGCGACCGACCCGGTCGGGCCTGGCGACAAGTACCTGACCCGCGAGCTGGCCGGGCTGCCTGACACGCCGGTCGTCGCGATCGTGACCAAGACCGACGGGGCGACACCCGATCAGGTCGCGCGGCAGCTCGTGGCGGTCAGCGAGCTCGGCGACTGGGCAGACGTGGTGCCGGTGTCCGCGGTGACCGGGTACCAGCTCGACGTGCTCGCCGACGTCCTCGTCTCGCACCTGCCCGAGGGCCCGCCGCTGTACCCCGACGGCGAGCTGACCGACGAGCCAGAGCAGATCATGGTGGCCGAGCTGATCCGCGAGGCGGCGCTGGACGGCGTACGGGACGAGCTGCCGCACTCGATCGCCGTGGTCGTCGAGGAGATGGCGCCGCGGGCGGACCGGCCGGACCTCACCGACGTGCACGCCGAGCTCTACGTGGAGCGGCCCAGCCAGAAGGCGATCGTCATCGGGACGAAGGGCGCAAGGCTGAAGGAGGTCGGCTCGCGCGCCAGGCAGCAGATCGAGGCGCTCCTCGGCACGAAGATCTACCTGGACCTGCACGTCAAGGTCGCCAAGGACTGGCAGCGCAACCCGAAGCAGCTGCGGCGGCTAGGCTTCTACGACTGACGAGACCGGCAGTTCGGCCGCCTTGTAGGGCTGACCCCACATCTCGTAGCCCATCTCCTCGTTGACCGCGATCATGTACCGGTTGGACGCGGCGTTCCAGGTCACGACCCGCCGCATCGCGGGCTCGGCCTCGGCCAGCCAGTCCATCATCGCCGCCTTGGTCAGCATGCCGAGCCGGTGGCCGCGGTGCGGCCGGGTCACTGCGGTGATCAGCTGATTGCCCCAGTCGGGGATGGTGGGGTCCACCGACACCACGGTGAGCGCCGCCATCTCGCCGCTGGCGTCGTGCATTGCCGCCAGCGAGTAGCGCCGGGACGGGGAGCGCGCTATCCGGGCGTTCATGCGATCGCGGACCCGCTCCGCGGTCCACGCCGTACCCTCGACGCCGGCGTTCATCGGCGCGTCGTTCATCGCATTGTGCAAGGACGCGACCTGGTCGAGCCGGTCGTCCGGGGTGACGCCTGTCCACCGCACTAGCGAGTACCCGGCCGCCGCCCGCGCGGCGGATTCCCGCAGCCGGGAGATCGAACCCGCGGGAAGCTTCGCCAGGTCCAGGACGCGCCGCACGTCGGCGGTGTCCCCGAACGTCGCGCCGGCCCGCCGCGCGAAGGCCTCGCCGGCGCTCCCTTCCTGCACCCCGGCGTCCAGGATCTCGCGCCCGGCGGCGGATGCCCGGCCGGCGGCGTGCCGCAGCAGCGCGGTGCCGAGCCCGGCGCGCCGCCGCGCGGGGTGCACGGTAAGGGTGAGCCACACCCGGTCGCGGTTCTCCGGGTCGGGGTACTCCGCCTGGTACCAAGCCGCCACGGCGCCGTCCGCCTCGTCAGGCACGTACCAGCCCTCGCGGGGCGATTCGGCGGGTCCGGCCCGCAGCCGGGACGCGAATCTATCCAGCGACAGCGGCGGCTCGAATGGGTCGTCCCCGGCCATCGCGGCGGTGTGGGCTTCATAACAGGCGCGGACGACCCCGTCGTCGGCCGGGTCCAGTGGCTGCACGGCGTCGCTCATAGCACTACCGGACCCCGGCGACGGCCAGCTCGCAGTGCCGGTAGCCGGGCTCGACCACCTCGTACCTGAGCGCCTCGTTGACCGCGATCATGTGCTCGTTGCTCGCGGCGTTGCCAGTCGCCACCCGCTCGACCCTCGGCTCGGCCGACGCCAGCCATTCCAGCATCACGGTCTTGACCAGCAGCCCGAGCCGATGTCCGCGGTGCGGCCGGGTCACGGCTGTGAGCTGCTGGTGGGCCCACTCGGGGTGCTCGGGGTCGATCGCCATCTCGGTGAGCGCCGCCATCTCGCTTGTCGCGTCCGCGATCGCCGCGACCGCGTAGCCGCGCAGGCACCTCGCTTGCAGCAGGACGCCGGTACGCTCCCTGATCCGGCCGCCGTCCCAGATCGCGGCTTCGCGGCCTTCGCCGCGCGGCGCGTCCTGGAAGGCGTTGTACACCCCGGCGACCTGGCCGAGGTATTCCTCAGGCACCGGCCCGGTCCAGGTCACCAGCGAGTAGCCGGCGGCGGCCCGCGCGGCCGTCTCGCGCAGCGAGGCGACTAGGCCCGGCGGGATCTTGCGCAGGTCCTGGACGCGGCGCACCTCTTCGATCGCCAGCGTCGCCCCCATCGCGCGCGCGAACACATCGCCTGCCGAGCCCGCGAGCGCCACCCCGTCGAGGAACGACCTGCCGTGCTCCGCGGCCCTGGCCGCCGCGTGCCGCACCAGCTCCCGGCCGGTGCCGTGGCGCCGGACGGCGGGATGCACGTAGGGCAGCAGCCACGCCCGGTCCTTGTTTTCCAGGTCGGGCAGTTCCAGCAGGTAGAACCCGGCAACCGCGCCGCCGGCGCCGGGAGCGGCGGTCCACGCCTCGGAAGGCATCCGCTGATGGCCCTTGGCCAGCACCGTGCAGAACGTCCCAGCCGACTCCGGCGGCTCGACCGGTTCGTCAGCCGCGTGGGCCGCGAGGAACACCGCGTAGCATGCCATCGCCGTCGCCGTGTCGCCCGGCTCCCAACGCTCGATGCGCATTCTCTCAGCCAACCGCATCCGTCCGGGGAACGCGAGCAGTTTTCCGCCCGTCGATAACCGGATGGTCACGGATGCCGTTACCTTGCCGCCCGCTGCCGCCCGCCCGCGACATAATCGGTGGTCCTGCCCGGGACAGAAGGGGGGATGAGCATGCTGATCATCTGGGGACTGCGTGTCGTCTACCACACGATCGCCCAGGGCGTGTTCTTCTGCCGCAAGTGCGGCGGGGACCGGAGCTACCAGAAGCGGGCCGGCCGCCGGTACATCACGCTGTTCTTCATCCCCGTCGTCCCGCTGAACAGGACCAGCGTGCACGTGCGGTGCGTGACCTGCAAGACCCGGTACGTCACCGAGGTACTCAACCTCCCGACGGCCGCGCAGATGCAGGCCGCGCTGCCCGCCGGGGCCCGCGCCCTGGTCTCCGTGATGCTGCGGGCCGGCGACCCGGGCTGCCCCGCCGCGCGGCGCCGCGCGATCGAGATGGCGGCCGCCGCGGGCGCGCAGGGCTATGACGACGCCGCGCTGGACGCCGACCTGGCTGGGCCGGCCGCCGCCGCGCAGCCGCCGATCGTGGCGCTCGGCGGTCAGCTCAAGCCCGAGGCGCGCGAGTGGTACCTGGCCGAACTCGTCAGGATCGCGCTGGCGGACGGCCCGCTGACCGGCGCCGAGCGCGCGGCCGCGGAGGCGATCGCCGCGGACCTCGGCATGACCCGGGCGCAGGCGTACGGGGTCATCATGATGACCGAGCAGGCGGCTAACCAGGGCTGACCGCGAGCTGGAAGGACTGTTCGTCCGGCTTGACCAGCTCGTAGCCGAGCGCCTCGTTGACCGCGATCATGTACTTGTTCACCGCGGCGTTGTCTGTCGCGATCCGCTCCAGCTTCGGCTCTTCCGTTGCCAGCCATTCGAGCATCGTGGCCTTGATCAGCAGGCCGAGCCGGTGCCCGCGGTGCTGGCGGATGACCGCGGTGAGCCCCTGGTGCCCCCATTCGGGGTACTCAGGATCGACGAAAACCTGGGTGAGCCCTGCCATCTCGCCGGTAGTCTCCGCGATCGCCGCGACTGAATAGCCGCGCAGGCACCCTTCCCTGAGCGCGGCGTCGGCGCGGTCGCGGACCCGCTGGGCGTCCCAGATGTCATCCTCGCGGTCCGGCGAGTGCGGCGCGTCGTTCATCGCGTTGAACCCCGCGGCGACGCGGGCGAGGTGTTCCTCAGGGGTCGGTCCCGTCCACGACACCAGCGAGTAGCCGGCCGCCGCCCCCGCCGCCGTCTCGCGCAGCGAGTCGACCAGGCCCGGCGGGATCTTGCGCAGGTCCTGCACGCGCCGCGCGTCGACCATGCTCGCCTCCGCCCCGGCCTGCCGGGCGAAGGCGTCTCCCGCGGAGCCGACCAGGGCGCTGCCGCGCAGCACGGTCCGCCCGTTGACCTTGGCGCGCTCCACCTCGTGCTGCAGCAGCGCGGTCCCGGTCCCCCGCCGCCGGGACGCGGGCCGCACCGTGAGGCTGCCAGACGAGCGGTGCCTGTTTTCCAGGTCGGGGAGCTCGATCCGGTACCAGCCGATGGTCTCCCCGGTCGTCTCGTCCACCGCGACCCAGGTCTCCGACGGATCGGACTCCCAGCCGTGCGTCAGCCAGTGGCTGAACACCGGCAGCGACAGCGGCGGGGAATCCGGGTCGTCGGCCGCGTGCGCCGCGAGCCATACGTCGTGGCAGCCGCGGACGCCGTCGTGGTCGGCGTGGTCAAGTCGCGTGATGCGCATCCTTCAAGACAACCTCAGTCGGCGGCAAGACGCGAACGATTTTCCGCCTGATATGCTGGCACGGTCATGCTGCGCGAGCTGCTCCTCCTTAGCGGCCGCGGCGGGGGCCTCTAAAGGCTGGCTCCCTCGTCGCGGGTTTCTGGCATGTCCGCTGGCCGCCGTCTACGCCACAAGCAGACAAACCGCGAAGGAAGCAGCAAAACGATGCAGCACAATCCGTCTTACCGGCCTGTCGCTCCTGTCCATCAGCAGCCGAGCGGCATGCCGTGCCACCGGTACACCCCGTTCAAACCGGTCGACCTGCCTGACCGCAGCTGGCCCGCCAAGACCATCACGAAGGCGCCGCGCTGGCTCACCACCGACCTGCGGGACGGCAACCAGGCGCTGATCGACCCGATGTCGCCGAACCGCAAGCGCGCCATGTTCGACCTGCTCGTCACGATGGGCTACAAGGAGATCGAGGTCGGCTTCCCGTCGGCGAGCCAGACCGACTTCGACTTCATCCGCGAGCTGATCCAGGCCGGCCGCATCCCGGCCGACGTCCGGATCTCGGTGCTCACGCAGGCGCGCGAGGACCTGATCGAGCGCACGGTGCAGAGCCTGGAAGGCGCCCAGCGGGCGACCGTCCACCTGTACAACGCGACCGCGCCGACGTTCCGCAAGGTGGTGTTCCGCATCGGCCGCGAGGAGTGCAAGGCGCTCGCGGTCGAGGGCACCCGCCACGTCATGGAGTACGCGGACAAGATCCTCGGCGACGGCACCGACTTCGGCTACGAGTACTCGCCAGAGATCTTCATGGACACCGAGCTGGACTTCGCCCTGGAGACCTGCGAAGCGGTCATGGACGTCTGGCAGCCGGGGCCCGGCCGCGAGATCATCCTCAACCTGCCGTGCACCGTCGAGCGGTCCACGCCGAACGTGTACGCGGACCAGATCGAGTGGATGAGCCGCAACCTGTCCCGCCGCGAGTACGTATGCCTGTCGGTGCACACCCACAACGACCGCGGCACCGCCGTCGCGGACGCCGAGCTGGCCGTGCTGGCCGGCGCGGACCGGGTGGAGGGCTGCCTGTTCGGCAACGGCGAGCGGACCGGCAACGTCTGCCTGGTCACGCTCGGCCTGAACCTGTTCAGCCAGGGCATCGACCCGATGATCGACTTCTCGAACATCGACGAGATCCGCCGCACCACCGAGTACTGCAACCAGCTGCCGGTGCACCCGCGGCACCCGTACGCGGGCGAGCTCGTCTACACCGCGTTCTCCGGCTCGCACCAGGACGGGATCAAGAAGGGGTTCGAGGCCCTGGAGGCCGAGGCCGCGGCGGCGGGCATCCCGTTCAGCGACTACGCCTGGAATGTGCCGTACCTGCCGATCGACCCGCACGACGTGGGCCGCTCCTACGAGGCGGTCATCCGGGTCAACAGCCAGTCCGGCAAGGGCGGCGTGGCCTACGTGATGAAGAGCGGCCACCACCTCGACCTGCCGCGGCGGCTGCAGATCGAGTTCTCGAAGGTGATCCAGGTCCGCACGGATGAAGAGGGCGGCGAGGTCACCCCGAACGAGATCTGGGACAGCTTCACCGCCGAGTACCTGACGGAGGGCCCGGTCACGCTGCTCGACCACCAGTCCTCCTCGGTGGTGGAGGGCAAGCACGTGCTCTCGGCGGAGGTCTCGGTCGACGGCGCCGCGCAGGAGATCGAGGGCGCCGGCAACGGCCCGATCTCCGCTTTCTGCGCCGCGCTCGCCTCGGTCGGCATCGACGTCCGCGTGCTGGACTACGCCGAGCACGCGCTCACCGAGGGCACCGACGCGCAGGCGGCCTCCTACGTGGAGGTCGAGACCGGCGGCCGGGTGCTGTGGGGCGTCGGCATCGACACCAACACCGCGACGGCCTCGATGCGCGCCATCGTCTCGGCGGTCAACCGCTCCCGCCGCGGCTGAATTTTTTCTTCGGAACGGGCGCGTGGTGTCTCTCCGGCACCGCGCGTCCGTTTCTGCCGGCCCGCGCACTGCGGGAGAATAGAACCGTGCAGGGGTACCGGGACGACGGGGTCGTGCTGCGGACGCAGAAGCTGGGCGAAGCGGACCGCATCATCACCCTGCTCACCCGGCAGAACGGCCGCGTCCGCGCCGTCGCCAAGGGCGTGCGGCGGACCATGTCGAGGTTCGGCGCCAGGCTCGAGCCGTTCACCCACGTCGACGTGATGCTGCACCCCGGCAGGTCGCTGGACGTGATCACGCAGGCGGAGGTCATCCGGCCGTACGGCGCGCCGCTGGCGGAGGACTATCCCAGGTACACCGCGGGCACCGCGATGCTGGAGACCGCCGAGCGGCTCACGCCCATGGAGAAGGAACCCGCGCTGCGGCAGTTCCTGCTGCTGGTCGGCGGACTGCGCACGCTCAGCGAGACCGGCGAAGAGGCGCGCGAGCCGCGCCTGGTGCTCGATGCGTACCTGCTGCGCTCGCTCGCCGTCGCCGGCTACGCGCCGGCGCTCGAAGAGTGCGCCCATTGCGGCGCCCGGAGCGGGTCAAGCCCCGAGGGCAAACATCTCGGTGCGTTCGCCGTCGCCACCGGGGGGATGGTGTGCGCCGATTGCCGGCCGCCTGGCGCCGCGTCGCCGGCCCCGCAGACCGTCGCGCTGATGCTCGCGCTGCTGCGCGGCGACTGGGACGGCGCGATGCGGAGCGAGCGCAGGCACCGGGTAGAGTGCAGTGGCCTGGTAGCCGCGTACCTGCAGTGGCACCTGGAGCACTCGATCAGGTCATTGCGTCATGTGGAGCGTGCTTGAGGAAGAGTCCCCGGGATCAGCGCCCGGTGCAGCCGCCATTCCCGCATCCGAGCGGCGTCCGCCCGCCGGACATCCCGGCTGACCTGGTGCCCCGCCACGTCGCCCTGGTGATGGACGGCGACGGCCGGTGGGCCAAGCAGCGCGGGCTGCCTCGCACCGAGGGGCACAAGGAAGGCGAGTCCTCGCTGCTCGACGTGATCATGGGCGCCATCGAGCTCGGCATCCCCTACCTGTCCGCGTACGCGTTCTCGACGGAGAACTGGCGACGGCACCCCGACGAGGTGCGGTTCCTGATGGGCTTCAACCGCGACGTGATCCACCGTCGCCGGGACCTGCTGAACTCCATGGGCGTCCGTATCCGGTGGGCCGGCCGCCGCCCGAAGCTCTGGCGCAGCGTGATCAAGGAGCTGGAATACGCCGAGCAGCTGAGCGCCGGCAATACGGTGCTGACCCTCCAATTCTGCGTTAATTACGGCGCCCGCTCGGAAATCGTGGACGCCGCCGCCGCGATCGCCGCCGAAGTCGCGGCCGGGAAAATCCGCCCGGATAAGATCGACGAGCGGCTTTTCTCGCGCTACCTATATGAACCGGATATTCCCGATGTGGACCTGTTCGTGCGGTCGTCGGGGGAGCAGCGGCTGTCGAACTTCCTGCTCTGGCAGTCCGCCTACGCGGAACTGGTATTCCTTGACACGCTGTGGCCCGATTTCGACCGGCGCCACCTGTGGCAGGCGTGCGAGATATACGCCGCGCGCGATCGGCGTTTCGGCGGCGCTATCCCGAATGCCGTCAGCTCCGCCGCGGACGGTGACCTGGCCGGCGGCCCGCTGGCACGCTGACCGGACGCCGGCCGGGCGGTCCGGTCCCGCATTTCGGTTCGCGCGACGGGGCGCCGGCCCATAAGCTCAGGTGACATGGCCCTTCGCAGTGACCGCCTTGACGCCATTGTCAATCTGAGCAAGCGACGCGGTTTCGTGTACCCCTCCAGCGAGATCTACGGCGGTTTGCGCGCGGCCTGGGACTACGGCCCGCTCGGCGTGGAGCTGAAGAACAACATCAAGCGCCAGTGGTGGCGGTCGATGGTGCAGGAACGCGAGGACATCGTGGGCCTGGACTCGAGCGTGATCCTCGCCCGCGAAGTATGGGAGGCGAGCGGGCACGTCACCAACTTCACCGACCCGCTCACCGAGTGCCAGGTCTGTCACAAGCGGTACCGCGCCGACCACCTGCTCGAGGCGTACGAGGAGAAGCACGGCCACCCGGCGGAGCACGGCCTGGCGGAC
>DATBBI010000277.1:0-1833 GCA_036271115.1 Trebonia sp. | reverse complement strand
GAACTCGGCGGGGTCCCGGTAGATCCGGGAGAACGTGCTCATCGAGTCGAAGACGGTGTCCAGCGTCTGCCCGATGGCCCCCTCGGTCAGGCCGCGCTTGTGCCCGGCCCAGCGGACCCAGGCGGCGAGCACGTGCGGCATGGCGTCCTGGTCGGCCGCGGAGAGCATCACCCGCCGCGGCAGCCAGCTGAGCATGAAGTTCTGCACTTTGACCGGGCTCATCCGCAGCGGCCGCCCGCTGTCCTGGTCGCACCCGAAGTCGATGATGCGGTCGACGACCCGGCTGGCCGCCTGTCTGTCCGAGAGGTCTTCGGCCTCGTCGGAGGCGAGGAATTCCGCGGCGATCAGCGCTCGCCGCTCCTTGGACCACTGCCGCCTGGCGCGCAGCCCGCGGCCCGCGGTCGGGGGCAGCGCGCGGATGCGCGCCCTGATGAACGCGTGGTAAGAGGCGAACGACTCGCTGACCGGCGGGTCCTCGGCCGCGTCCGTCGCGTCGAGCGCCGCCTTCAGCACCCTCCTCGCGTGCGGCGGGTCGATCGGCTTGAACGCGTCCGCCGGCTTGCCCTCGGCCGCCTGGCGGCAGTGCTCGAGCAGCTTGTCCACGCGCGAGGTGACCCAGCCGTCCCTGATCATGCCCTCGGTGTTGTAGTCGACGAGCGACACCAGCGCGTGCGGCTCCTCGCCCGCGTAGCTGAACACGCAGATGATCTCGTCCTGGTCGCCCCACTCGTCGGAGTTGACGTAGCACTCGGCGGCAGTGACCGCGCCGAGGTGGTCGGCCCACGCCGGCGCCCGTACCCCGCTGTCGATCATCTGGATCGCCGCCTGCTCGGCGGCGACGGCCTGGCGGGGCGTGCCGAGGCAGGCGACACCGGACAGCAGCGCGAGGGCCGCGGGGGACGGCTGGCCAGCGGCGTACTCGACCAGGCCCTCGCCGACGACCTGCTCGACGCCGGCCCCGCCCGCGGTGTGGTGCCGCTGCGGCCACCAGGTGCCGAGAAGCTCGCTCACCATGAGCTCCGCGTCCAGCGGGCTGCGCACCGCCAGCAGTTCGCGCGCCGCGTGCAGGAGTTCGCGGAACAGCGCGTTGGGGGGCGCGCCGCCGCCTGCTGGGCTGCGACGTCGGCTCTGCGGGCTCACCCTGATAGCCTCTCAGATCGGAACAAGTGAACGCTACGCTCCGCCCGCGACCCCTCGGTGGCAGCCGGCCGGTGAGAGCACATCATGCGCTGTAGGAGAATTTACCCATGCTGCCATCATTGTGCCGGGCGATGGCCGCGATACCGTCCGTGTCGCGCGATCCGGTCCGTCGCGGCCGGGGTCCGCAGCCAATTCAACTGGCTTACCTGCCGTTAGCTGGCAGCATCGCTTGCAGGATTGTGGCACGCTTATATTCTGAACGGCCGCTGCTCGGTGACGACCGCGCTGCCGGGGACTGCCGCCGAGCGCCAGGCGGGTGGCGTTCATGCCGGTAGGTTGGAGGCAGGAAGGAGCCGCCAGTGGCAGGCGCCTGCACGGAAGGGTGGGGTGCTCTCCGATGAGCGCCGACACGTCCGTGCCAAAGCACCAGGAGGCCGTGGGGTTGGACGATTTCGAGTCCTGGCTTCCTGACGCCATGCTCCGGGACGCGCCCGCCGGCGTGGCCTTCCTCGGCACGGACATGCGCTTCGGCTGGGTCAACGCCGCGCTTGCCCGGCTGTACGGCCACGACCAGGCTGAATTCGCCGGCCGGCCGATGGCCGAGGTGTGGCCTGCGAAGGACTCCGCCAAGGCGGAGGCGGCGCTGCGCCAGGTGCTCGCCGAGGACCGGCCGGCCACCGAGGCGTCCGAGGA